>MFGV01000061.1 GCA_001778375.1 Candidatus Firestonebacteria bacterium RIFOXYD2_FULL_39_29 | reverse complement strand
ATGGCAAATCTAAACGGGCACGAAGTTGGAAACGACGGATACAGCCAAGAAGAGCCTGTAATCACTACGTCACCGTTCTACTCGACTTAATACAGGCTGATTAGGGAAAAAGAAAATGAAAAGGTAAAACAATGGTGGACTGTCCCTCTTTTCCTCTGGAAACATCCGTTTCCAGAGCGTAAAGTCAAAAAAAGTAAGTGCGCAAAATTAGTTTTTATGGGTATTTTAGGTATTGACAATACAAGTTATAGGTTGTATACTGTTTTTAAGGGGTGAAACATGCTTGATAGGGTTTATTATTATACTGACGAGAAGGGTCGAAGTCCGGTGGAGAGTTTTATTAATGGACTTTTACCTGATGAAAAACAAAAAGTACTCTCATATATACATTTGCTTAAAGAGAAAGGTTATCAGCTGAGAAGACCTATTGCCGATTATGTTTGCACGATGATATATATGAATTGAGACCTAAGGGAATTAGGACGTTTTACTTTTATTTTATGAGAAATAATGCCGTGCTTGTTCATACAATTAGAAAGAAAGCTAATGAAATTCCTGCTCGTGATATTAAGATTGCCTTGCAAAGGAAAAAAGATTTTATTGTGCGATTTGGCTCTGGAGGTTCCTGAAAATGAAAAAACTTAAAATACGTACTTTTGAAGAACATTTAAAAGAAGAATTAAAAAACGAGGAATTCCGCGAGGAGTATTATGTGGAATTGGCGAAGGTTCATCTTGCTCACCGCCTTGCAGAATTAAGAAAAGAAAAAAATATTAGCCAGATCGAATTAGCTAAGAAAGCCCGCGTTTCGCAACAGTTCATCTCTCAGCTGGAGTCAGCGCACGGGAAAAACCTTACAATAGCGACAATCTCAAAAATAGCCGGTTCCCTGGGTTTCGGGGTGAAAATCTCTTTTGATAAGCATAAAGGAATAAGGGTAGCATAAAAAACAAATTCGAAGCTAGAAACTTGAAACAATGAGGATGTATTTAGAAGTTTTTCGTAGTGTCATACTTAATACGAGAATGTCACTAGCCTCAAAAGAACATAGTCTTTGTTTTCCATCCGGAACGACACTGGATCCTGAATCCGGTTCAGGACGACAGAAAAACAATAGTATTATCCGTATGATCAAGTCCCGAATAGATTTTTGGCAGGCCATTTGAATGCAGACCGTCCTGCATTTCCATTTTTAAAAATATTGAAATTCTTTGTTTTTATGTTATAATACTAAAAAGAATCTAACGGAGGGGAATACAAATGAATAATTTGATGTCTAGAATTGAAATAAATCCTAATATAATGCTGGGAAAACCGGTAATTAAACATACTCGAGTTACGGTAGAAATAATACTGAAGAAGCTTTCTCAGAACATCTCTTTAGATGATATGTTAAAGGAATATCCTATGCTTAAAATTCAGGACATAAAAGCAGCAATTGCTTATGCTTCAGAAGCAATTTCAACCGATGAAAGACATATCTTGGTTGGTTCAAAAAGGTGAAATTTTTTGCAGATGAAAATGTAGAATCGCAGATAGTCGAATATCTGCGATTATCCGGTAACGATGTTGTTTATATAACTGAAATAAGTCCCGGAGCAACAGATAATACTGTTCTTGAACTTGCTAAAAAAGAGAAAAGAATACTAATCACGAACGATAAGGATTTTGGTGAAATAGTATTTCTTCAGAGGAAAGCAACTGCCGGAATTGTATTAATGCGGTTTGATAATGAGGATAGTTCTGTAAAAATAGCTTCTTTAAAGACATTGCTAAATAAGTATAATAAAAAGATGGCTAATCATTTTGTGGTAATTGATGAAGAAAGAATAAGGATAAGGCCGATTTCTTGAATTTAGATTTACAAGGCGAAAGCAAAGATGGCAGAAATCTGGCAGAAATTGAAAAAGCTAAAGATTCAGAAGACAAGAAATAAAGAAAAAGCATTATGGATAAAGGAAAGGGGAAGTAGCTCAGTTGGGAGAGCGTTGCCTTCGCAAGGCAGAGGCCGCCGGTTCGATCCCGGTCTTCTCCACCATTTTTCTGAAGAATCGGAAAAATGGTGAGATCTCGTCCGCAATACATTGTTTCGAGACCTCGCCAATAGGCGGGCCTGAGGGCGGATCCACCAAAAATCTGTGATTCTTGAGAGAGTCGAAAATTGAATAAAAAGGACTTCTATAGCCAAAATGGCTATGAAGGTGTAGGAAGGTAAGTTCCATCACTCAAAACAGCTTTTTAAGACGCTGGATCCCGTGCCTGAGCACGGGATGACAATTATTACGATAAGTAATAATGTCACTTTATAGACGATTTACCAGGAGTCCTATGTCCTACTTAGTATTAGCCCGTAAATATCGGCCACAGACGTTTGATGAAGTTATTGGTCAGGAATATATTACCAAAACTTTGAAGAATGCTATTGAATCCAAAAGGATCGCGCATTCCTTTTTGTTTTTCGGACCGCGTGGTGTCGGGAAGACCAGTATAGCAAGGATCTTGGCGAAGGCTATAAACTGTGAACATGGTCCTACGGCAACACCTTGCAATAAATGCTCTCACTGTACGGAAATAACCGCAGGAATTTCTACTGATATAATAGAGATCGACGGCGCTTCCAACAGGGGTATAGATGAGATAAGGGACCTTCGCGAGAAAGTAAGGTACATGCCGGCGAAGGGAAGATACAAAGTATATATTATTGATGAAGTTCACATGCTTACAAATGAAGCGTTCAACGCGCTTCTTAAAACACTGGAAGAACCGCCCGAACATGTTAAGTTCATTTTTGCCACCACAGAGATGGACCAGGTGCCGGCAACAATTGCTTCGCGGTGCCAGAAATATAATTTCAGGAAATTAACCGTTGCTGAAATAGTCGGGCTCTTGTCAACGATACTCAAAAAGGAAAAACTTAATGTAGACCAGAGGGTGCTTACTTTAATAGCCAGAAACTCCGACGGGGCACTCCGCGACGCGGAATCTATTTTAGACCAGGTGATCTCCTATTCGGAAGGGGAGGTAAAACTTGAGGATGTGGAAAAACTCCTTGAATCGGTAAACCGTGAGATGCTTGCCTCCTTTGCTAACTTACTGATCGACAAAAATACCCAGGGTTCTTTAAAGATCATTGAGGACATTTACCGAGCGGGGTATGATCCCGTACTTTTTATAAAATATCTTGCGGAATATTTCAGGAACCTTCTTATTGTAAAAGTAACAAAGACCCCCGAAGATTTTATGGAAATGATAGATCCTGAAGAGATCAAGGGTTTGAAACTCCTGATTCCTGTTGTTACCGAGACAAAAGTAGTAAATACGATTAAGATCTTAACTGACCTCCTGGAAAGCATGAAATACAGCTCTTATCAGAGAGTTTTAATAGAAATAGCCTGTGTAAAGATCACAAGAATGGATAGCTTGCTTAGCTTACCGGAAGTAATTAACCGTCTTGAAAGTATTTCCGCGGGAACGGTTTCCGTACCTGCTGAAGAATGCGCTCCGGAAATCGAGGCTCCGGCTTCTACGGTAAAAGAGATACTCGGAACATCCGTAGAAAAAATACCGGAGAGTGGCGGAAGTTTTTCCGATATTGAAGAAGTGGATATAACAGATGATAGTTCTGAGAATCTTAAAAGAATAATAAAAAATTGGCCGGTTTTTGTCGAAGCTATGAAGTCAAAAAGCAGGTCATTGTCTCCTTCTTTAGACTCGGTAAAGCCTTATAAAGTAGAAAATAATAAAGTATTTGTTAAAGCTCCGAGTGTATATGTGGTGGATAGTATAATTAACGGCGCCGCACTGATAAAGGAAGTTTTTAAAGAAACTTTTAAAACTGCAATGGAGATAGTTGCGGTTCTGGAAAAAGCGCCGGAAGCGGGTGCTAAAACAGACAAGGCTCCTGTTGCTTATAAACCCCAGACAGAAAATAGAGAACCTGCCAATGCTGAAGTTAAAGCCGCCAAGGATATGTTCGGCGGAAGAATACTCAAAAAAGAAGAACATGGAAAGATTTAGCGCGAACTCACTGGAAAAACTTATCAACGAGCTCGGAAGACTTCCGGGTATCGGTCCCAAATCAGCCCAGCGCCTGGCTTATCATATTCTAAAATCCGGTAAAGAAGATATAGAAAATCTTTCCAAAGCTATGGCCGAAGTAAAAGAAAAAGTAAGATACTGCTCGAAATGCTTCAATATTACCGAATCTGACCCCTGCAATGTCTGCAGTTCAAACAAAAGAAATAAAAATATTATCTGTATAGTGGAAGAGCCGCTGGATATCATGTCCCTGGAAAAAACCGGTTCGTTTAACGGTGTCTACCATGTCCTGATGGGAAGCATTTCCCCTTTGGACGGCATAGGTCCTGAAGATCTGAAGATAAAAGAGCTCTTAAGAAGGATAGAACCGGAAAAAATCTCCGAAGTTATCATTGCCACAAATCCCGACGTAGAAGGCGAAGCCACCGCGTTATTCCTGAGTAAAATTTTAAAGCCCTTGGGTGTAAAAGTATACCGCCTGGCGCTTGGTATTCCGATGGGCGCATCGTTGGAATATACAGATGAAGTAACCCTTGCAAGAGCGCTTGAAGGAAAGAGAGAAATCTGAATTAGAGCTAAAGGTTGTCCGCCAATTATGTTGGGCGGATCTTTGGTAGAGATGGTTAGAGGGTTGGATGCTTTGCAAGAACGAAAGAACTGAAGTCGGAAGATAGAAGTCAGAAGACGGCAAAAAACTCGTATGACGGTTGACAATTTATGGAATGCGGAATAAAGCACTCCGCTGATATGGCAAAAGCTTGTAAGAATATATGTGGATGAAAGTCCGAGGTTCGAAAATAAATCTATAACACATTAATGTTGAACTCGTAATCCGACTAGGTGGATTGAGAAAAAGATTTATGGATAGATATTTATACTTTTTCTCAACTTGTAACATTTTTTATAAAAGGTAAATTATGAAAGAAAATATTATTAAGACAGAATGCGCGGTTATCGGGGGTGGGTTTTCCGGATGTACGGTGGCCCTTGAATTGGCGGAGGCGGGGAAGAAAGTCGACCTTTTTGTTAAGGGGCATCTTCTTGAGGATTGTAACAGTTATCTTACTGCGGGGGGGCTTGCGGCGGTGCCGCTTAAGGACGGGAAGCCGGTTAACGGGGATTCTTTTGTTCAGCATGTAAAAGACACAATGAAAGCAGGGAAGTATTTAAATGATGAAGTTGTTGTCAAGTACTGTGTGGAGAACTTTTTTCCTGACGTTATAGAATGGCTTGTGGATAAAGGCGTGAAATTTGACGGCCCTTCATCGGGTTACGGATATGACCTTCATAAAGAAGGCGGTCACAGCAAGAACAGGGTTTTTCATGTCGAAGATGCGACGGGCATTGCTATTATGGATGTCCTGGTTGCTAAAATAAAAAAACATCCCAATATAAAAGTTCATGAAAATCATACTGCGATAGATCTGATCACCAAGAACTCTGTAACCGGAAAAAAAGGTCAGGATTCTGTTATCGGGCTTTATGTTTTGGACAGTAATAAAGAGTGTGTTAAGGCGGTTTCTTCCAAAGGTGTTTTTCTGGCAACCGGCGGGCTGGGGAAGGTGTTTCTTTATACGAGTAACCCCGACGTGGCCAGCGGGGATGGCTTTGCTATTAGTTACAGAGCAGGTTTAAAACTTGTTAACATGGAGTTTATCCAGTTTCATCCCACGGTCTTTTACGACCCTACCGCGGTAAACGAATCCGGCAGAAGATTTTTATTGACCGAAGCTCTTCGTGGAGCCGGCGCAATACTTAAGCTTACCAAAGACGCAAAAGAAGATTTTGTCTTAAAATATGATTCCCGGGGTTCGAAATCCACGAGGGATATTGTCACAAAAGCCGAAGATATTGAAATGCGCAAACATGGCTTGAATAATGTCTGGCTGGATTGTACAAAGGTTCCCTCTGAGGTATTAAAAAAAGATTTCAAGAATTCTTACGAGTTTTGCCTCTCAAAAGGAATCGATCTAACGAAAGAACCTGTACCCGTGGTTTATGCCGAACATTATTCAAACGGCGGAGTATTTGTCGGGAAAAATAGCCAGACGGAGTTGAAGGGGCTTTATGTCATAGGCGAGACCTCCTACACCGGTCTTCACGGAGCTACCAGGCTGGCCAGTAATTCCGCGCCGGAATGTATTTTGTACGGGAGACTGGCGGCAAAACATTTCTTAAAGAGACAAAAAAGTTTTACGTCCTATAATGTTCCTGCCTGGAAAGCAGGAAAGACTCATAAGCTAAAAGACAAAACTGCAATAAGTTATTACTGGGACACGGTAAGAAGGACGATGACTTCGCTTTGCGGAGTTTCCAGGAACTGGGAACGGTTAAGCGCCGCAAAGGATGTGATGGTTGCTCTAAATAAAAACATAATGAAATTTTACTGGAATTACAGTGTTACAAAGGATTTTCTGGAAGCAAGAAATATTGCTACAGTAGCTTCTATCATTATAGAAAGTGCTCTGGCAAGGCAGGAGAGCCGGGCCTGTCATTTTAGAGAGGATTTTCCGAAGGAATATGAAGCGTTTAACGGATTGACGGTACTGAAAAAGAAACATAGTGCCACGATACAAAGAAGCAAATAGTATTGGGGACAGACACCGATTTTCAGCTTTTCGGTGTCTGTCCCCAATACTATTTTTTGTAAACGGCGATTATCTCCAGTAAAAAGTAATGACCGTATTTTTTCTTAAATTTATTCCAGTCGGCTCTTAAGAAATTGTCAAGCGGTTTTGGTATTATTGTTTTGGCTAAGAATTTGTAGGCTTTTACAAGTTCGATGATCTTTGAGTCGTATTCCTGCCCGCCTATACCTGTAAGCTTCAGACCGAACTTTTTACCGAGTTTTTTTAGATCTCCGTAGGAGTATTCTGTCTCCCAGCCGGGTTCCCATCTGTTAAACAGCATTCCCAAATGTTTTTTTACCGTGTAGTAGCTGTAGGTTTGCGGAACATTAATAATTAGCGTGCCTCCTGGTTTTAAAACACGCACCTGTTCTGTCATTATAGAGGTAACATCTTTAAAATGCTCCAAAGTCCCCTGACTGTAAATAATATCAAAATAGTTGTCCGGATATTTTAACTTTGTGGCATCTGCCAAAATGAATTTCAGGTTTGCTCCGCAACTTAAGAACCCTGCAAGCCGTTTGCCTGCCGCAACGGATTCTTTTAATATATCCAGAGCTGTTATCACTGATTTTGGATGTTTTTTCGCCAGGTAGCAGGCGTTTCTTCCCGTACCGGAACCGACTTCCAGCAATTTGAGGTCCGGTTTTCCATAACTTTTTACGGCGTTTTCAATAAAGGCGTAAAATACTCCGTTTGCGTCGGAATTACGGTGAAAATCCTTAAGAACAAACTCTTTGGAATATTTTGCAACTGCTGAGTATTCCTTCTTAAAACCTGCGTTAGTTTTTTTCATAAGTAACCTAGATTATCCGATAGCAGGCTTTAAAGTCAAGAAAGTTTTTAACCGGTAAAAGATAGTGGAGTTTTCCTGTTTTCTGTTCCGATTCGCAACTGGAGGAAATTTATCTCCATGTTCGGCGGCTGAATAACTCGCTTCGCTCAAACAATTCAGCCTTTTTTCCTAACATTTCAATAAATTTCTGTACGTTGCTCACAAGTTACAGAAAATAGGAAAACTCCATTTGCGAAAAATCTGTTTACCTTAGTTTGCAAGCTTTTTTCCGGATTTACTCGAAATATTGGAGAAACTCAACAAAAGATATACTTTATACGCCTCCAAAAACTTGATATACTGGATAAAACAAAGGAGAGCATACTATGGATACAAAACTAAATTGGGGAATAATTGGAACGGGGAAGATCGCTAAAAGGTTTGCAATAGGCCTTGCTCATTCTAAAACAGGCAGGTTAATTGCAGTAGGAAGCCGGTCAGAAGAGTCTGCCTGTAAGTTTGGGGATGAATTTAAAATTTCAAAGTGTTACGGCAGTTATGAATCCTTACTTGCTGATAAAGATGTTAAGGCGGTTTATATTTCAACTCCGCACTCCCTGCATGCAAAGTGGGCCATAAGATCCGCCGAGGCAGGTAAACATGTGCTTTGCGAAAAACCCGTAAGTATTAACTCCGCTGAGTCGGCAAAAATTATTGAAGCGGCGCGGAAAAATAAAGTGTTTTTTATGGAAGCCTTTATGTACCGCTGTCACCCTCAAACTGCAAAGTTAATTGAAATATTAAAACAGAAAGTTATAGGGGATATTAAAGTTATCAAAGCCGTTTTTAGTTATGGCGCGATGTATAACCCAAAGAGCATAGTTTTTGATCATATCTTGGGCGGCGGCGGGATACTTGATGTAGGATGCTATCCTGTCTCAATATCCAGGCTTATTGCCGGTATAGCTGTTGGCAAAGATTTTGAAGATCCGATTGAAGTAAAAGGTTCAGGATATATCGGAAAAGGTAATATTGATGAATATGCCTCGGCGGTATTAAAATTTCCGGGGGAAATTATTGCGGAAGTCACGGCGGGTATTACCGTTGCCCGGGAAAATACGGTTCAGATATTCGGGACCGGAGGCAGTATCAGTATTTTAACTCCCTGGGTGCCTGCCCGTGAAGGCGGAAGTACAAAGATCATTGTTAACAAAAATGGAGAACCGTCGAAGGAAGTAATGGTGGAATGCAGTGAATATCTGTATGGAATAGAGGCGGATACTGTTGCCGGCAGTATTAATAACGGTCAACTCAGTAATTCCGCAATGAGCTGGAATGATACCCTTGGCAATATGAAGGTTCTTGATGAATGGAGAGCTTCGATTGGTTTTTCTTATGATTTTGAAAAATAGATCCTAGGTTTCGGTCTCATTTATCCTCTGAAACCCGTTATAAAATAAGAAATCTTCCTTGAAAATATTTTTTGGGTCTTTTTGGATTGACTAACCTTCTGTTTTGGTATAATATAGTAATTCATTTGATAATAGGCAACTAATTTCCTTAAGGAGGATGTGTTATGGCTAAGATTTACTATGAAAAAGATGCAGATCTAAAGTTTTTGAAGGGCAAAACCGTGGCAATAATTGGTTTTGGCAATCAGGGACATGCGCAAGCGGCAAATTTGAGAGACAGCGGAATTAGTGTCGTTGTTTGTGAACTCGAAGGTACGCCGGCTTATGCTGTGGCGAAAAAAGAGAAGTTCAAAATGGTGTCCGTGGAAGACGCTGCAAAAACAGCCGATTTGATACAGATACTTACCCAGGATGACCTCCAGGCGAAGATTTACAAGGATTCAATAATGAAATACATGAAGAAAGGCAAGACCCTTGTTTTCTCGCATGGTTTCAATATTCATTTTGACCAGATCCTTCCTCCGGCGGAAATTGATGTTATCATGATAGCTCCGAAGGGTCCCGGATTTTTGGTCCGTACCCAGTATGAAGCAGGTATGGGTGTTCCGGCTTTGATCGCGATCTATCAGAATGCTTCCGGTAAAGCGAAAGAAACAGCGCTTGCCTATGCAAAAGCGATCGGCGCAACCCGTGCAGGCGTTTTGGAAACTACTTTTAAGGAAGAAACGGAAACAGATCTGTTTGGCGAGCAGGCAGTGCTTTGCGGAGGAGCTTCAGCGCTTGTGAAAGCGGGTTTTGAAACTCTTGTAGAAGCGGGTTACCAGCCGGAAGTTGCTTACTTTGAATGTTTGCATGAATTAAAACTTATCTGTGATCTGATGTATGAATATGGGATACAGGGTATGAGAGCCAGAGTATCAACCACGGCAAGATTCGGCGACCTGGTGATCGGACCCAGGATAGTAAATGAAGATACCAAGAAAGAGATGAAAAAAGTTCTGGAAGAAATACAGAACGGGAAGTTCGCAAAATCCTGGCTGGCGGAGAATTTAGTCGGACGGCCGCATTTTAACGCGTTAATGAAGAAAGATGATGTTCATAAAATTGAAAAAGTGGGCGCTGAATTAAGAAGCATGATGTCCTGGCTGAAGAAGTAAAGGCAGCAACGAAAGCAGGAGAAGGAAAAGAAGTAAGTGAAGCAAGAAAAGTAGAAAAAAAGCCTGGTCGCCGGATTTTAGGCGAGCAGTCCGCCAGTGCGTTGTGGCGGAAAAGGTAAAAATGTTTAACCATTAATCCTTTGCGAAATCCGCCTAGGCGGATAAAATGATTATTGAGGATGGGGCGGAGTAAAATCCGCCCCTTTAAAATAAATGGAAAAGCAAAAAGAAAACATAAAAATAGTAAATGCAGGCAGGGCAAAAGAGGAAATGCTTTTCCCGTTTGTTATAGTTTTTATTATCTTCGCGGGCCTGGCGATAGCTTCGTATTTTATTTTGGGAAAAAAATTACAATGGATTGGCGGTATATTTGATCTTATTGGAATAATAATATTGGGTTTTGTGATGTATTTTTATCGTGATCCGGAAAGAGAAATCAAAGTAAAAGATGAGGATATTCTTTGTCCTGCGGATGGAAAAATAGTCGGAATAGAAGAAGTTAAAAATGCCCCCGGGATCAAAGGTAAATTTACCAGAATAAGTATTTTTCTTAATGTACACAACGTTCATATTCAGAGAATGCCTTTTTCCGGGGAAATTATGGATATTACCGTATTAAAAGGCAGATTGCTGCCTGCGTTTCATGCAGACGCAGGGGAAAAAAACAGGCAAAATATTTATATCATTAAGGGGGAGATAACTGCGGTAGTCAAGCAGATTGCCGGGGTGCTGGTCCATCGTCCGATAGCATGGGTGGAAACAGGGGAAACTTTAAAAGCGGGAGATAGATTCGGGATGATTACTTTTGGATCGAGAGTTGAGCTTTTTTTGCCGGCTGGTTGCAGGATTATGGCTGTAGAAAATGATATTGTATATGCCGGAACAACATTACTTGGAAAAATGAGCGGCGCTAAAGAAAAAACCGGAAGGCCTGCAGCAAGGGCTTTAAAAGCTTAAATGAAAAAGCAGTTTTCTATCATTCCGAATCTCCTTACCTCTGGTAACTTAGTCTGCGGGTTTATGGCTATAATCTTTGCCGTAACCGATGCGCTTAAGCTTACCAGCTATAATGATTTTATAAATCCGTTTATACTATCCAGCTGGCTGGTACTGGCTGCTATGATCTTTGATCTTCTTGACGGTATTGTTGCGAGGATGACTAAAACTGACAGTCAATTTGGAAAGGAGCTTGATTCTCTTGCCGACCTAACTTCGTTCGGTATTGCTCCGGGGGTAATCCTTTATCTGTCGGTGCTCCGGCATCTTGGAAAAATCGGGGTTCTTATAGCTGCGGTTTATGCGGTTTGCGCTGCGCTTCGTCTGGCAAGATTTAACACTATATTAAAACCGGACCTTAAAAATTTTACAGGTTTACCTACACCGGCGGCGGCGGGAGTGCTGGTATCTTATGTGCTTTTTGCGCAATGGGGAGAATGGTATTATGTGACAGTACCGCATGCCAATAGTATGGCGATGATCAACTGGTACAACGTTGCAGTGACAAAATTTAACGCATATTTTTTGCCGGGGTTGATGATCGTTGCAGCTCTGTTAATGGTGAGTAATATAAAGTTTTTCTCTCTTAAGCAGTATGTTAATAAAGAAAAAGCCCCATTTATTGTGGTGGTTATGATAGTCGTCACGGCGCTTGTATTTCTCTTAAGGCCGGAACCGATGTTCTTTGTTGTTACCCTGGGGTATATAGTATTCAGCTTATGCAGGGCAAGTTACCTCGAGCTGCGCGGGGTCGGGAAGAAGGCGCAGGAGAGAAAGTACAGCAAATAAAGTAAGTGAAGTAAAAGAAGAAAAAGCAATAAAAATTGATCCCCACCTTTAATCCTCCCCTTATCTTGAAAGGGAGGAGAGTAGATGGAAAAGGAGAAATATATGTCAGATAAAATTATAATATTTGATACAACGCTTAGAGACGGGGAGCAGATTCCCGGAGCTTCGCTTACAAGGTTCGAAAAACTTGAAATAGCAAAACAGCTGGAAAAACTTAACGTGGATGTTATAGAGGCGGGTTTTCCCATCTCTTCACCGGGCGACCTTGAATCCGTAAAGGAAATAGCTAAAGCGGTGAAAAGGCCGGTAATAGCGGGGCTGTGCAGAGCGGTAAAAAAAGATATTGAGGCCTGCAGGGATGCACTTCGGCCCGCTAAACGGGGGAGAATACATACGTTTATAGGTACTTCGGATATTCATGTTAAATTTATTACTAATACCACCCGGGAAGAAGTACTGAGGCGCTCAATAGAAGCGGTTAAACTTGCGAGAAATTACTCGGCAGACGTGGAATATTCTGCAATGGATGCTGCGAGAACGGATTTTGATTATCTCTGCAAAATTGTAGAAGAGACAATCAAAGCTGGAGCCGGCACTATTAACATTCCGGATTCTGTCGGGTATTCCGAGCCGGTGGAACACGGAAAACTTATCCGCGATTTGATGAACAGAGTGCCGAATATTAATAAGGCGATAATTTCGGTTCATTGCCATAATGATCTCGGTATGGCTACGGCAAACTCCCTTTCTGCGGCTATGAATGGTGCGAGGCAGATTGAGTGCACAATTAACGGGCTGGGAGAACGGGCAGGTAATGCCGCGCTTGAAGAAATAGTAATGGCTCTTAAAGTGAGAAAGGATATTTACAATCTGGAAACAAATATTAAATCGGAAGAGATCTACAAGACCAGCAAGCTGGTTTCCAGATATACAGGTATTCCTGTTCAGCCGAACAAAGCTATAGTCGGGCAAAATGCTTTTTCGCATGCTTCCGGTATTCACCAGGATGCAATACTCAAAAAGGAGTCAACGTTCGGTATTATGACCCCAAAATCCATTGGTATTACGGGGCATGAACTTGTACTTACAAGCAGGTCCGGGCGTCATGCTCTTGCGCACCGGCTTTCGGCTCTTGGCTTTAAGGCGGAAGGCGAGGAGTTGAATACTATTTATGTGAAATTTCTGGTAATTGCCGATAAAAAGAAAGAAGTTTTTGATGAAGACCTTCAGGCTATGATGGAAACCGAAGGAAAAAAAGGTTTTGAATCTGCCTATTCTCTTGTTGATATATATGTAGCTACCGGTAATAGAATAACACCGACGGCTACAGTGGAGATTAAGCTGAACGGTAAAAGCTTTAAAGCCGCAGGCATAGGCGATGGTCCGGTGGATGCCACCTATAAAGCAATAAACAGTATAGTAAAAGAAGATGTTACGCTTCTGGATTATCAACTCCGCTCTATTACCGGTGGAAAAGAAGCTCTCGGAGAAGTCACCGTAAGAATCAAAAAAGGCGCGATTGAAGTTAACGGAAGAGGTCTTTCAACTGATGTAATAGAAGCCAGTGCCAGAGCGTATCTGGATGCCTTGTCCAAGCTTTCGCGGGCGAAGAAAAGCAAGTAAAGCAAGTACAGCAAGTACAGTGGAAAAAGTGATGAAGAAATATCGACAAAAAAAGATCCCCACCTTAATCCTCCCCTTATCTTGAAAGGGAGGAGAGTGAATGGAAAGGAGACAAATAAAATGGGAATGACGATAACGGAAAAAATACTGGCGGCGCATGCCGGAAAAAAAGAAGTAAGACCCGGAGATCTTATCTGGGCAAAGCTGGATATTGCTCTCGGAAATGATATCACGGCTCCGATAGCAATAAGCGAATTTAGAGGGTCTGGCGCAAAAAAAGTATGGGATAAGAATAAAGTCGTACTTATTCCGGATCATTTCACGCCGAATAAAGATATTATGTCGGCTGAACAGTCAAAGATCCTCAGGGATTTTGCAAAAGAGCAGAAGCTCAAGTTCTATTATGAAGTCGGGGAAGTGGGAGTTGAACACGCGCTTCTTCCGGAAAAAGGTATTGTCACTTCCGGAGACGCCATAATAGGCGCGGATTCTCATACCTGCACTTACGGCGCGCTTGGCGCTTTCTCAACCGGAGTCGGTTCCACGGATCTGGCGGCGGCGATGATAGGCGGAAAAGTCTGGTTGAAAGTTCCTGAAGCTATGAAATTTGTATTTCACGGCAAGCTTCCCAAATGGGTTTCCGGTAAAGATCTTATCCTTAAAATTATAGGGGATATTGGTGTTGACGGCGCACTTTACCGCTCTATGGAGTTCACAGGAGATGCAATAAGGTCTCTTTCTATGGAAAGCCGGCTTTCTATGTGTAATATGGCGATCGAAGCCGGCGGAAAGAACGGGATAATTGAACCTGATGCGATTACAAAGGAATACCTGAAAGGCAGAAGCATAAGAAAGCCCGTATTTTACGCGAGCGATAAAGATGCAGAGTATATATCTGTAAATGAGTATGACGCTTCCAGGCTTGAACCGATGGTGGCTTTTCCTCATCTGCCTTCAAACACGAGACCGATAAGCAAAGTAGGTAATGTAAGGATCGATCAGGTGGTTATAGGATCCTGCACAAACGGCCGTATAGAGGATATGCGGATTGCGGCGAAAATCATGAAAGGAAAAAAAGTAGCGCCATATATCCGAACGCTTATTATACCTGCGACCCAGGCGATCTTTAAGCAGATGATTAAAGAAGGACTTATGGAGATATTTGTGGACTGCGGCGCGGCTGTTTCAACGCCGACTTGCGGTCCGTGCCTTGGCGGGCATATGGGAATTCTTGCCGCCGGTGAAAGAGCACTTGCTACGACAAACAGGAATTTTGTCGGAAGGATGGGTTCGCCGAAAGCGGAAGTGTATCTGTCGAATCCTGCGGTTGCCGCCGCATCGGCGATTCTGGGAAGGATTGCGAGTCCTGACGAGATTTAGTTACCTTATACTCTCCTCCCTTTTTAGATAAGGGGAGGATTAAGGTGGGGATAGTTAGTTGTTTAAAAAAATGATCCCCATCCTACCTTCCCCTTATTAAGAAGGGGAAGAATCTAAGGTAGGTAGATAAAAATTGAGATCTGAAACATTAGGAAATTGCAGATACTTAAGAAAGAATGCAACCGACGCAGAAAGTTTGCTTTGGTCTGTTCTTAGAAATAGACAGGTCTTAGGAGTTAAGTTTAGAAGGCAACACCAGATTGGTGAGTATATAATTGATTTCTATTGCCCTGAAATAAAAGTAGCGGTCGAATCTGACGGTATAGGGTACAAATTTAAAGTAAGAAGAGAAAAAGATAAGATAAGAGATGAATATCTTAAGTCAGTTGGAGTTGATGTTGTAAGGTTTTAAAATAAACATATTATTAACGATCTGGATGCGGTAGTGGATGCTTTGGGTTCGTATATTCTAAAGAAAAAGCTATCCCCATCCTGCCTTCCCCTTATTATGAAGGGGAAGAATCTAAGGTAAGGAGAATAACCATGATATTCAAAGGATGCGTATTCAAATACAGAGATGACGTAAATACGGATGAGATCATTCCGGCGAGATATCTTAATACTTCGGATCCTAAAGAACTTGCGAAGCATACTATGGAAGATATTGATAAGGATTTTATGAAAAAGATGAAACCGGGGGATATTATTGTGGGAGAGAAAAATTTTGGCTGCGGTTCGTCAAGGGAACATGCGCCTATTGCCATCAAAGCGGCAGGTGTTTCCTGTGTAATTGCCAAGAGCTATGCCAGAATATTCTACAGGAATTGCTTTAATATGGGCCTTCCAATTATTGAAAGCGCTCTTGCCGTGGACGGTATAAAGAACGGTGACGAGGTGGAAGTGGATACGAGCAAAGGTGAGATAAAAAATAAAACCACAGGTAAGATTTTTAAAATCTCTCCGTATCCGGCATTTATGCAGGAGCTGATTAAGGCAGGCGGGCTTATTAAGTACGTGGCAGAGAACAGCAAGTAAAGCAAGGAAAGCAAAGACAGCAAGTGAAGAAAAAGAAGGAAAGGAAGTAAGAACAGCAATAGAAGTAAAAGCAAGTCCGGGGTATGAAGTGACAGAAGAATGCAATTATTCTGTCATCCCGCGCTGGGACACGGGATCCAGTGTCTTTTTATTATATAAATAATACCACATTAATGTAGCACCCGTTATCCGCCTAGGTGGATTTCGCAAAGGACTATGGTTAGATATTTAGACTTTTGCTCAACTCGTAACGTATTTTGGTAAAAGGAGATAGCTTGAATAAAAACACGTGGGGCTCGAAGGCAAAAAGGACTTTAACCTCTATTCTTCCTGTAGCTAAGAACCGGAAAGGTTCCTGCGCTTCCTGCGGGGACTGTTGTAAGCTTCCGAACGTTTGTCCTTTTCTTACTTTTAACGCAGATAATAAATCGATGTGTAAAGCTTATGTAATAAGACCGCTAAATTGCAGAAAATATCCAAGAACAAAAGATGAATGGATAACTGAAGGAAAGTGCGGCTATAAATTTGAATAGACAGGGCCTTAATTAAATCAAGAGCAATGGATATAATAATGAGTGATTTTGGTGTAAGTATAGAAAAAAGAAATACTCTGGAAGTCCGGATGTCAAAGTTTGGGATTAAAGAGAGTGATCTTGTTGAAAAGTTCCTCCGTTCCGGAGGTCCGGGCGGTCAAAATGTAAATAAAGTGGAAACATGTGTTTATTTGAAGCACCTGCCGACAGGAATTGAAGTAAAATGCCAGAAGGAAAGGTCGCAGGCAAAGAACAGGTATTTTGCCAGAAAGATACTTGTAAGTAAAATTGAGTCAAAAATCCTTGGAAAGTTGTCAGCAGAGTCAAAACTGGCGTATAAAATAAAAAAGCAAAAGAAGAGAAGGAACAGAAGAGCGAAAGAAAATATTTTAAGGGATAAAAGATTTAACTCCGATAAAAAAACTTTAAGGTCGGAAAAGATCAGTTACTAAAAAAGTACAAATGACAAATTACAAAGGACAATTTGGAAATATATATACCACCATATATTGTACTTCGTCATTCGTAATTTGTAATTATTTTCACGGGAGGTTTTTATGAAGAAGATAGTAGTGGTTTTGCTTGCGGTAGCAGTACTTGCTTCCCCAATGTTCGCGGGAAACAAGAAAAGAATAGCGGTAATGGATTTTGAAGATAAAGCGCAAGGGCAGCATGGCGGCTGGCATAATCCGGGTCGAGGTATGGCGGATATGCTGGTTACAGTCCTTACTAAATCCAATAAATATTCGGTAATTGAAAGGGAAAAACTTGATAAAGTTATGAAAGAACAACAGCTTGGCGCTACCGGTATTGTTACTGCTCAAACGGCGGCAAAGATCGGACAGCTCCTCGGGTTACAATATATTGTAACAGGAAGCATTACTGAGTTTGGCATTAAAGAAAGCAAGCTGGGTGTTGGGAATCTTGGGGGTCTCTTTGGTATTCACGGCGGAGTGGATACGAGAACAAATACGGCGAAAGTTGCCTGTGATGTAAGAATGATAGACACCTCAACCGGAGAGATACTTAAAGCAGAAAAAGGCGAAGGGGAGGAATCCAGTACCGGCGTTTCCGTTGATTTAAGCGTTGCTCCTTCAGTGGGTTTTGGCAAAGACGGTTTTGATGATACGGTTATCGGCAAAGCTGTCAGAAAAACCATAGAAAGTGTTTCAAGACCGCTTATTGAGATGGCGGAGAACTTCCCCTGGTCGGCAAAAATAATGAAAGTTGATGGAAATAAGCTATGGCTTAACTCCGGAAAAAATGATGAAGAGAAAGAGGGCCGAACGTTTTCAATATTCAAAAAAGGCGAAGATTTAGTGGATCCTGATACCGGATTATCCCTTGGCTCTTCAGATACAAAACTTGGTACCGGCAAAATAACAAAAGTTGAAGAGAAATATTCCATTGCCGAAACAGATGTTAAAGGTGTTACGAAAGAGAATTATGTGAAGGAAGAAAGGTAGGGAACTGAGGCGCAGATGTGCAGATGCTCGGAGGCGCAGCAAGAGAATGAGGATAGACGTATCCGCCTAGGCGGATTTCGCAAAGAGTTAAGGTTAAATATTTAAACTTTGCTCAACCTGTAACGTTATTTATAATTCAACGAAAAAAAGGAAATTGTTATCAGAAACTCAGAAAAGAAACCGATACATATAGAAAACAACATTTTTGTCGTCATTGACTTTGAAACTACGGGGCTAAGTCCGAAATATGGGGATGATATTTGTGAAGTGGCTGCGGTTAAGCTTTTAAACGGCGATATCACAGCCACTTATAGTAAGCTTGTAAACCCCTGCTGTCCTATATCTCCCGGTGCTTCTGCGGTTAATAATATTACCGACGACATGGTAAGAAATGCCCCTAAATTCCATGAAATATATGAGGAATTTGTAGCATTTATCGGTAACGGCGTTATAGTAGGTCACAATCTGCCTTTTGATATGAATTTTTTAAAGGCAAAATTAAATCAACTTGGAAAGCCGGATTTAGAAAACGATACGCTTGATACTCTCAGGCTTGCAAGAAAAATGTGGCCGCATTTTCCTTCCTTCAAACTCCCCGCGCTTAGACGCCAGTTTTGCATCGAAATAAAAGATGAGCACAGAGCTCTAGGTGATGTAGTCGCTACAGCAGCATTACTTCGCATAATTTTGGAAGACCATAAGAAAAACGGAAAAAAAGAGATAAGCTGATGGAGCCGGAAAAACTCCTCCTGTTTCCTCCTACAATGGGGACAGCGACTATAAATTTAAGAAAATAACAGAATAAGCGCTTCCCCTTAAAAAGTGCAGCCCCTAGTACCAAGAACCCAGCACCTGCATTTTCACTTCTTCAATGCCAGCTTCTTTCCAAACTCTAGATACTTTTCTACTAATGCCGGTGTTTTCGCCTCTGCGTAAATCCTGAGAATCGGTTCCGTCCCTGAAGGACGAAGTACCAGCCAGGAGAGGTCGTTCATGGTGTATTTGGTGCCGTCTTCGCGGGTTATGCTTTTTATAGGTTTCCCGAACATCTTCTCGGGAGTAAAGGCGGCGATATTGGCGAAAATCTTCTCTCTTTGTTCTGCGGGATACTTAATATCCAGTCTGTTGTAGCAAAATTTGCCGTATTTCTTTTCGAGATCCAAAAGCAGTTCACTTGGTTTTTTGCCTGTCTCTGCTATCATCTCAAGGAGCATAAGTCCAAGAAGAATACCATCGCGCTCGGGGAGATAACCTTTTACACCGATACCTCCGCTTTCTTCGGAGCCGATAAGAATATCTTCTTTTATCATGAGGTCGGCAATGTTTTTAAATCCGATGGGAGTGTAGAACCTGCGAAGTCCGTTCCTCTTTGCGATAATTTCTGCGGCGGATGTTGTTGCTGTCGTTATAACTACACCACCCCGTTGGTTCTTATTCTTGAGCAAATGTTCCATAAGAAGAGGCATGATATGCTGGGTGGAATAAAAAATACCCTTATCGTCAATTATAGCGAACCTGTCGCCGTCTCCGTCTGTTACGAGGCCTATGGCGGCTTTTTCTTTTTTTACGGCTTCCTTGGCGTCGGTCAAAAGAAAATCAAGAGGTTCCGGTTTTACACCGCCGAACATTGCATCCCTAAAGTGATGGAGCGGGAATAATTTAAGTTTGGAATCTTTCAGTATATTAAGAAGTAATCCCTGGGAAGAACCGTACATGGGTTCGATAACGACTTTGAAAGAACTTTTATTTATCTTCTTCATATCAACAAAGGTTTTAATGAAAGAAAGGTAAGCTGTTGTTAAATCGGCGGTTTTATACGGCGCAAGTCCGGCCTTTACCGGGTTCTTGAACAGGAATGACTCCACGCCGTTTGTCTCTGTCTTGGTTGCGGAGGCGCCGTTACCGGTTTTTATCTTGAAACCGCTGTACTCGTAAGGGTTATGGGAAGAGGTTATCATCACACCGAAAAACGCTTTTTTATTTACGACACCGTATGAGACCGTCGGGGTCGTTACCGCTTTATCGGATAAAGTGACATTAAAACCGTTTGATGCAAGGATATCTGCTGCCATTCCGCCGTATTTTTCCGAGAAGAACCGGAGGTCGTAGCCGATGATAACTTTTTTGTTCTTCCCGCAAACCGTTTTAAAGTAATCCGCCGTCGCCTGCGCGACTGCCTGCAGATTGGTGAAAGTAAAATCTTTGGCGATTATTCCGCGCCAGCCGTCTGTTCCGAATTTAATATCCATTAAAAAGCTCCTTTGCCCGTAAAGAGCACTATGATAGTTTTAAATATAATATAGATATCGAAACAAATGTTCTGATGTTTTGTGTAATAGACATCCAGCCGCAATTTTTTAGGAATGGTAAGATCCGCCCTGCCGTTTATCTGCGGAAATCCGGTTATCCCGGGGCGCAGGGCAAGCACTTGTCTTTGAAAAGCAGAGTAATCCCTGACTATCTCGGGTATCTCCGGTCTCGGACCTGCAACGCTCATGGAACCGAAGAGAGTGTTAAAAAACTGCGGGAACTCATCAATGCTTGTTCTTCTGAGGAACTTACCGAACTTTGTAACTCTGGAATCATTTCTCTCTGTTAACCCGGGGCCGAGTTTTTCTGCATCAGGAACCATAGTTCTGAATTTGTATACAAAAATATCCTTGCCGTTTAACCCGACTCTCTTATGTTTGAATATAACCGGGCCTTTTGAAGTAAATTTTACAAGAAGAGCTGTGAGTATCAGAACGGGGGAAAGGAGAATTATCATGAAGAGAGAGAACAGTATGTCGAAACTCCGCTTTAACATATCACCTTTTATGTTTTTTTGCGATTTCTTTTACTTTTTGTATCACGTAATTCACATCTTTATCTGTCATTGCAGGGTAAATAGGAAGAGAAAGGCTTTGTTTATACAGCTTTGTCGCCACCGGAAAGTCAGACGGCTTGAACCCGAATCTCTTTCTGTAATAAGGGTGCAGGTGTGCCGGGATAAAATGCACGCTCGTTCCTATATTTGCTTCTTTTAATTTTTCAATAAAAGTACTGCGGTCAATCTTTAATATTTTGTCATCTATCTTAAGGACAAAGAGATGCCAGGCGTTCCTTTTTTCTTTAAAAGTGAACGGAACAAAGAGGCCATCAATGAATTTGAACGCTTCTGTGTACCGGGCGGCTATAGCTTCACGCCTTTTAAGGAGAGTGTCCGCCTTTTTTAATTGTTCCAGCCCGATGGCTGCCGCAATATCCGTCATATTGTATTTATATCCCGCGTAGGCCACTTCATAATACCAGCTGCCCTCCGAAGTATATCTCTTCCAGGCGTCTTTACTTATCCCGTGAAGTCCGAGCACGGCTATAAGATCTCTCAGTGTTTTTGATTTTGTGACAGCCATACCGCCTTCACCCGTTGTAATATTTTTTGTAGCATAAAATGAAAATACGGTTACGTCCCCGGTATAACCGGATATATCACCTATTTGTTTTCCTTTATATTCAGCAGATAAAGCATGAGCCGCGTCTTCGATAACATAGGAGTTCTTTTTTTTTGCTATAGAGAGTATCTCTTTCATATCGCAGGGTAATCCTGCAAAGTGCACCGGAATGATTGCTTTTATAGTTTTACCTTTTGCTTTACGTTCTATTTCTTCCGGATTAATATTATAATCATCTTCTTTTATATCGGCAAAGATCAGGTTGGCGTTGTTTTCAAGAACTATGTTATAAGTGGCGCAGAAAGTATAGGGGGTAGTTATTACATTATCACCTTTTTTTACTCCTAAGGCTGCAAGTGATAAAAAAAGTCCTGCAGTAGCGGAATTAAGGGCTGCGGCATGTCTGCATCCTGTTTCTCTGCAAAAAGCACTCTCAAACAGCTTTGTCTTAGGTCCCGTAGTAAGCCAGCCGCTTTTTAAAGTATCCACTACACTGTCTATTTCTTCTTTAGAGATAGACGGGCGGGCAAAGGGTAAAAACTTGGTTCTTTTTTTCATTTAAGGTTACCTTTTGGTTTAAAGGAAGGTAAAATTGATTTAATAAGCTTTTCCGCAGGTTTTCTGCTAAAGTCTTTGGATTCTGCAAGTAGAATAAGTTTTTCTGTTGCATTATAGAATTTCTTTTCATTTATTACTTCAGGCCTTGCGATAAATATCTTTTTGTGGGAGGAGGAGGAAATGCCTTCTTCCTTGGTAAGTGTTTCCTCGTAAAGTTTTTCACCGGGACGGAGGCCTACGTATTCAATCTTTATGTCTACATCAGGTGTATAGCCTGAAAGTTTTATAAGATCCCTGGCTAAATCGTCGATCTTTACCGGTTTTCCCATATCCAGTACGAAAACATCCCCGTTTCCGCCCATGCTTCCGGCCTGGATGACGAGTTGCGCGGCTTCTTCTATTGTCATAAAGAAACGTACAACCTCGGGATGCGTAACCGTCACGGGGCCGCCGGCGGCTATTTGTTTTTTAAAGAGAGGTACAACACTGCCCCGGCTTCCCAGGACATTACCAAAACGGACTGTCATGAATTTTGTCTTTTTTTGTTTTTTAGAAAGCGCCTGCACTACAAGTTCGGCTATTTTTTTTGTAGCGCCCATAATGCTTGTAGGATTTACTGCTTTATCCGTGGAAATCATTACAAATCTGTCAACGCCGTATTTGACCGAAAGCTCGGCCATATTTTTTGTTCCGGAAATATTGTTTTTAATGGCCTCTTCGGGGTTATGCTCCATAAGCGGGACATGTTTATAAGCAGCGGCATGAAAGACCACATCAGGAGAATATTTTTTAAAAATATACTCCATTTTATTCGGTTCTTTGACATCTGCGATAACAGGAATAATTTTTACCGGATTATTATTCGGGTGAAAATTATTTAATTCCATCTCCATACTGTATATGGAATTTTCGCCTTGTCCCACCAGGATTAATGTTTTAGGGTTAAACCTTAAAGTTTGGCGTGTTAACTCCGAACCGATAGATCCTCCCGCGCCGGTAATCAGTACAACATTTCCCTTTATATAATGAGATATTTCTTTTGTGTCCAGCGTAATAGTATCTCTTCCAAGCAAGTCCTCGAGTTCTACCTCTCTGATGTGAGAAATTGAAACATCTCCGTCTATTATCTCTTTAAATCCCGGAATTATTTTATAATGCACCCCGAAGCCGGAAAGCCGGGCGCAAATCTCAACGAGTATTTTAATATGGGAAGGTGAAGCTGAGGGAATAGTAATGATAATCTGCTCTATCTTTAATTCTTTTGCAAGCTGTTCTAATTCATCTGAATTTCCTATAACTTCAATACCGTTAATGGTGCTCCTTTTTTTATGTTTGTCATCGTCAATAAAACCGATGAGGGCATAACCTGACTTTGGATTATTTAAAATGTCTCTGGCCAAAAGAGTTCCTGCTTCTCCTGCTCCTATGATAAGAGTCCTCTTCCCTTTTTTGATTTGTCTGAGAAAAAATAAATGGGGTTTTATTGCCGGGAATATTCTATAGCCGAGAAGAAAGGAAATGCACAGAAACCAGTCAATTAGGAGGACTGCTCTTGGAAAAGACAGGTTTCTATTAAAAAAAACCGCAGTAACAAAAATTGCCGAACCAACGGTTATAGCTCCGGTCAAACTGAGCATATCTTTGATTCCGGAGTATTTCCATATTATGTTGTAAATTTTGAAAGTTAAAAGGATGATTAATCTTGCTAATGTGGCGAAAATGAATATTTGTCCGAGGTGTTCCGTGTACTCTCTTATGCCTTCAAAGCGTATTATAAATGCAAGTAAAAGCGAGATATTTATAAAGATAATGTCAAATAATATGTAAATTATTGAATTTCTCCGCATAATTAACATAATTTTAGCACAAAGCAGAGTTATTCTCAATTACTTTTTGATAAATAATATGGTAGAATCAGGGGCATGAATAAAAAAAATATTGTACTGGCTTCGGAATCCCCGAGAAGGAAGGAACTCTTAAAGAGGATGGGGCTGAAATTTAAAGTTGTTCCTGCCAAAATAAAAGAGAATTTGGGCCGAAGGTTCCAGGCAAAGGCTCTTAAAAAGATTGCGTTTCAAAAAGCAGCAGTTGTTTCCGGAAAAATAGAAAAAGGCTTGATTATTGCTGCAGACACTATTGTTGTCGTAAAAGGGGTTATCTACGGGAAACCGGAGACTATTAAAAAAGCAAGGGTAATGCTTAAAACTTTGAGCGGAACAACACAGAATGTCTGGACAGCTGTAGCCATTATAGATAAATATTCCGGAAAAAAAGAAATAAAAACCTGTGTATCCAGAATAAGAATGAAAAATCTTGCTAAAAATGAGATAGAATATCTTGCTGCAAAAAATCTTGATAAAGCAGGGGGGTATGGTATTCAGGAAGATGACAAGTATCTTAAGGTATTAAAAGGCTCAAGGACAAATATTGTAGGTCTGCCGACGGAATTACTGTCTGGAATGCTTGCGAGGTTCGGGGTAAAATCAAAACCAATTGTAAGATATAAGTTTTAGCAGGTTGCTGAAAAACTAAAATAATGGACTTTAAGCAGCCTGATACCTCGCCATTTGCCCTCAAATGGCGGGTAAAATGATAAAAATTGCAGCTGAAAAAAATCTTAAAAAGAATTTTTCAGCAACATGTTAGGGCTTTCCGGTTCAATATTTGAGGCACCGGGAAAACGGGATAAAACTAAAGACAAAGGAAGATTGAAAAATGAGAAAAAAAATAAGACTAGGAATACTGGGTTTTCGGAGAGGCGCATATCTTGCAAATATTTTTAAACAATTTCCGGGAGTAGAGATCTCGGCAGGCTGTGATATTGATCCGCAAAGAAAAGAAAGATTTAAAGAAGTCTCTCAAACTGCGGAAGTTTACGCTGACTTTGAAGAGTTTTTGAATGCGGATTTTGATGTGTTGGTTCTTGCAAGCGACTGCCATGTTCACGGATACCAGGCCATACAGGCAATGAAGAAAGGTAAAGATATATTTTCAGAAGTTACGGCGTTCCATACTCTTGGTGAGGGTGTTGAACTTTCAAGGACGGTTGAAAAAACCAAAAGAAAATATATGATGGCTGAAAACGTCAACTATTTTCCTCATGTGCTGGAGATGGAAAGACTTTACAATAAAAGTAATATAGGAAAGTTTGTGCACGGAGAGTGCGAGTATGTTCACGATATAAGATATCTGCTGCTCCGGCCGGACGGCAGCAAATACTGGCGGACCTGGTTTCCTCCCATATATTACTGCACTCACAGCATTGGTCCGATTTTAAAGATTACAGGAGAAAGACCTGTATCTGTAACCGGTATGATAGCAGACGGAAAGGTACTTCCTGATCTAAGAAAAATAGATATGGAGTTAGCCCTGGTAAAGACCGATAAGAATTCTACAATCAAAATATTGTGCGGGTATACCTTGCCCAGAGAACCGGTTTCCCGCTGGTTTTGTATGTACGGGACTAAAGGTATGATGGAAAGCAGCAGATGGGAGCCTGAGCAGGAACTATATTTATATGAAGAAAAAGCCAGGAAATACAGGCACTACACGGCAAAGCACCGGGGTAACAAAGTAAAAGATGCTCATCTTGGCGCGGACTACCTGACCATTTATAATTTCTTAAATGCATATAAAAATAACAGAAAAATGCCGATAGATATTTATAAGGCGGCGGATATGACTCTTCCCGGGATATTAGCACACAGGTCCTCCTTGAAAAAGCGGGAAATGGCGATTCCTGACTTCAGGGAAGAAAGTATAAGAAAACAGCATGAGTATGATTTTTGGTCGCCGGATCCTGATACCGAAAATCAATTGGTAATGAAAAAGAAATATTTGAATACACACCTTGAATCAAGGTGTCATAAGGGCTACAATATAAGAGCTTTTAAACAAGGAGATGAAGAGGGCTGGATCAAGCTGGTTAATGAATGCGTGGGTTCGAATTATGATCTTAACAGTGCCCAAAAGTCATTATTTAAATCTGATAAATTTGATCCAAAAGGGTTGTTTTTTGCCGTTAAAGGCAAAGAAATAGCCGGAACCGCCTGTGCCTGGTCAGATAAGTATATAACAGGGAAAAAATGTACGCTTCACATGGTAGCTGTTTATCCTAAACACCGGGGCAAAGGTCTTGGGTATTCTTTATCTTTGGCTGTGCTTGATTATTTTAGAAAAAGAAGTTCTGAAGAAGTATATTTAAGAACTGATGATTTTAGATTGGGGGCAATAAAAAGTTATCTGGATTTAGGTTTTGAACCTGTGCCGGTAAATGATCTTCACAAATGGCGCTGGTCAAAAGTGCTTGAAAAACTCAAGTAAGCTAAAAGGAGGAATTGTTATGAGAAAGCTTTTTGGAGTATTGGCGGCAGTATTTTTTCTTTTTTCGCAAGTTTCTTATGCAAAATACAAAGATACTAAACCAAGTAAAGATTTGCCTGCCGGAGCGGTTGCTGTAACATGCGCCGGAAGCTACGGTAAAGCCGGGACGACTTATGTTTTAATGAATGACATAGCAAGCCCCACAACTACAGTTTTTCTCGGAAAAGATGTAACGCTTGATTTAAACGGGCATACTATAAGTTTTGCTGACGGGAAATACATACATGTTCCGAATTATAGTTTTGAAGAGGGAATGAAAGATTGGGACACATCAAAAGCGCCGAATGCAAAAGCAATATCTTCCAAAATGTGGCCTATGTGCGGTCAGAAGGTTTGCGAGATCAAAGCCGGCGAGGAAATTGTTTCTAAATATATTGTTTTACCGGTAGCCGAAAGATCCTATTACGCCATGTGTGCGGCTGCAGATAATGAAATGAAATATTCTATTTATGTTGAAGATGAAAAGGGTAAATCATTAAACTGTGAATTTAAAGGTGGAAGGAAAGAACATATCGGCTGCCCTATAGAAAATATAGGCCCGAAAAAAGGCGGAGGAATTGTATTTGCACATTTATGTTATCTTCCTGCCGGTAAGTATAGAATACGAATAAAAGCAGTTACGGACTGCGTGATCGATGAGGTTGATATCCGTCCTTGTTTTGATGCGGGTATTGCCGTTGTTTCGGGTATTAGCCCCTGGGCGACGTATAGTGATATGCTAAGTTATTATGCTTGTGATTTTTTTGATTACTGTAAAAAAAATACTATGATCACGGTTGAAACTGTACCGGTAGTAAAGGGTTCCGGTGAAATAACAATTAAGAATGGAGTGGTTAAAAGTGCTTTTGACGGAATACGGTGGTGGGCGATACATTCTAACGCCAAAGAGGTAACGATAAAACTTGAAAACGTAAAAGTTGTAACCGGCGGCATAAATACAAATGCTCTTTTTGCTTCAAAAGCATCTGTAAAAAATTGCCGGTTTGAAGTTGATACTCCATATATTATCAACCGGCATAATACGTCGGAAATGTCTGCATGCGTGGAAAATCTTATAGAAGCTTCCGATAACGAGTTTATCGGCGGTCAGGGTAATTTATCTTTTAACGGAGACGGCTCGATTGTCCGTGATAATCTTTTTGTTAACCGCCAGACGGTTACAAATCATTACAGCGTAAATCCCGGAGGGAAAAATCATAAGATTTATAATAATACTTTTGATGCGCAAATAGGTTCCGGAATTTACCTTGGAGCATCTCAAAATATAGAGGTTTATAACAATTCCTTTAAAGTCTCAACTGCTCCGCCGAATACGGAGTATATTAACACATATTACAGCACAAATGCGATACGCTTAAGTGATTATGAAGCTGCTGCCGGAGCGAAAAACGGCTGTATTAATAATAAGATATACAAAAATAAATTTCATATTTATGCGAAAAATTATCCTGATTATCCGAGATACAGGGCTCAGGCTTATGCGTTTTTCATAAGTGTCGGCGGCGGTACAAATTATATTTATGATAATGAAATAGTTGTGGAAAACAAGGACCCTGAAGCTCCGGATGCGGCGTTTGCATTTTTTATCGGAGGTTCAACCAATGGCGGAGAAATTTACAATAATAAAGTTACGAGCAATACAACAGTTGCCTGGATAAGCAACCGTTATGGAGATGCGAAGAATACCAAGTTTTATAACAATACATTCATAAAGTCAAAAAACACTCTGCCAAAGTATAAAGTATTTTTGATGGGAAATTACTGGGGACCGCCTGCCAATGATATCGAGTTTTATTCCAACAAATATGAAGGCTGGGCAGATTCTGATATATATAAACATGACGGGACAGGCAGTAACTGGAGTGTAGGGTGGACTTTGACGGTAAAAATATCTGACAAGGACGGTAAACCTGTTGAAAATGCAGAAGTTGTAATTACGGATAAGGACGGCGCTGATGCAGTAAAAGATAAAACAGATGCTGCAGGCGTATTAAAAGCCCGTCTTCCCGAATACAAGATACTCCTCACCGGGGATAAGAATAAAGCTGAGGAGCAGAAAACCAAATGTTCTTCCTATAATGTTAGAGTCGGCAAAAATATAAAGAGTGTTGTCCTGGATAAGGATATTGAATTAAAAATAAAACAATAACTGCCGGACAGATATTTGATTATGGTACGTCCGGCCGGAATACGGGAAAAATAAAATTCTTTTAATGGAGGAAAAATATGAAGGTAGGAATAAGCATCTGGTCGCATCATAAGTCTTTATTGAAAGGAAAGATCTCCCATCTTGGCTGGCTCAAAATGTGCGGAGAGGATTTGAAAGTTGACGGGGTTGAACTCCTTGATTTTGGTTTTCAGAAGTCCTTTAAGAACAGGAGGATCCCGAAAGAAGCCGAATTAAAAATAATAAAGAAAACCTGTTCAGATCAGTATCTTTCGATCTATCTTGTATCCTGCGGAAATAATTTCGGGTTTATTGACAGGAAAAAATTAAAACCTGAAATTGAGTATGTAAAAAAATGGGTTGATATTGCTTGTTATCTGGGGGCTCCGGTTCTCAGGTTCTTTGCGGGGTGTCCCGTGCCTGAAGACAAAAGGGAAGCCGGCTGGAAATCCTTAATATATGCCGTAAAAGAATGTGTGAAGTATGCGGAGAAAAAAGGTATTGTGCTTGCCGTAGAAAATCATAATCACGGCGGTTTTATGAGCACGAGCGCGGATTATTTCAGATTAAAAAAGGCTGTGAAATCTCCTTATTTTAAACTTTGCCTGGATACGGGCAATTTTGTTGACCTGTATAAATCAATAGGGAAAACCGTAAAAGAAGCCGCAGTTGTGCATGCCAAGACATTTAAAGTAAAAAGCGGAACGGAAAAGCAGCTGGATTATGAAAAAATATTTTCTCTGCTCAAAAAAGATAAATATAACGGTTTTCTGAGTATAGAGTATGAAGGTGAGGAAAATGAATTCGCCGCCGCTAAAAATTCCGTAAAATATTTAAGACGGATGATACAAAAGCACAAGTAATTTTACCGGTAAGGTAAGTAAAAGTTATCAAAGCCGTCGTATAAAAAGTGTGGCGGTTTTGATAATTGTTTTTTGCCTAGATTTGTATTGAAAAGCATTAAATAACAATGTATAATAAATAAACACTGAAAATTGTATATAATATCGCGGGGTGGAGCAGTTGGAAGCTCGTCGGGCTCATAACCCGAAGGTCGGCCGTTCGACTCGGCCCCCCGCAACCAGAAAACAAACAGGCGCCGGAAATATTATCCGGCGCTTTTTTTCATAAAAATAATATTCATACTTCCTTTTTGAAAAAATAGAAATCTAGCCGAATAATCTAAGATATTGCATATATAAGGTACAATATAAATTTCTATAAGTTTTCCTGCCTAGCTATATTCAAACGTAATTAATGGTTGAAAAAGAACAATAAATATCTATTAATATATTGTACTAATAGTCACAACAAAAGCAGAAAAAGCATTATATAATAATGATTTGCTTGTTTTACGAGTGTTTACTTTATCTTTGCAATGTAGTATAATTTACACATTGATTTAGTTAATGTGAAATAGTGAATATTAATAGTTGAGATTCGAAATATTTAAAAGGGGCGTGTATGAAATACAATTTGCTGGAAAAAACAAAAGTAAGCGAACTCGTAAATGCTCTAAAGAAGAAATACCGGGTAGTGGGGCCTAAGGAAAAAGAAAATCTTTTTGTGTACGGAGATATAGAGGAGGCAGAGGAGCTAAGGCTTGAGCATAAACCGCCTATCCTTTCTCTTAAAAAATACTATCTGCCCCAGGAAGAGCAGCTCTTGACTTTTAAATTCAAGGAAGCAAAAGCAGCTCAGGTGGAAGTAATAAAAGAAAATCTTATTATCTTCGGAGCGCACACGTGTGATATTACGGGTGTTACATGCCTTGATCATGCATCTTCCATCGAGCCCAGGGATTCCAATTTTCATAAAAGAAAAAAGAATGTATTAATTGTCGGTATTGAATGTTCAAAACCCTGCGATGAGCACGCGACCTGTATAACGATGGATACTCATAATCCAAAAGGCGGCTTTGATCTTATGCTTACTGAGGCCGGAAGCAAATATATAGTTCAGATAAATTCCACCGAAGGCGAAAATCTTATAAATGAATATAAATTTCTATTTAAAGAAAGTGATGTCAAATCTGAAGAAAGTTTGATGCAAATGAGGCAGGAAAAAGAAAAGTGGCCCAAAAAACTTAAAGTAAAAACAGAAGATTTAAAAAAGACGCTTGACGGCAATTTAAAGCATAAGGAATGGGAGAGTGTTAAAGCCCGCTGTGTTTCCTGCGGTAACTGTACTAACGTCTGCCCTACATGTTACTGTTTTGATGTCAGGGATGATGTTGATTTGAACCTGGATAAAGGCACAAGGTCGAGGGTTTGGGATTCCTGCCAGTTAAAAGAATTTGCCGAAGTTGCAGGCGGAGAAAATTTCAGAAAAGACAGGAAAACCCGCCAGCAGCACAGGTTGCTCCGGAAATTCAGTTATTCCGTTGAAAAATATAACAGATTCTTTTGCACCGGCTGCGGCAGGTGTACCAGGGTTTGTATGGCAAGTATAAGCCTTTATGAAACCATGAACAATCTGGTAAAGGAGTAATTTATGGCAAATGATATTGTGCTGGAAAAAGAAAAAAAAGCTTCTTTATACGAGCCTGTGACAGGGAAGATAATTTCAGTAAGACAGATGACAGAGACTGAGAAGTGGTTTAAAATAGAGCTTGAAGGAAAAAAAGAGCTGCATCACGGGCCGGGGCAGTTTGTGGAGGTATCATTACTCGGCATAGGCGAAGCGCCTATTTCCATATCTTCTTCTCCTACGCAGAAAGGCTACTTTGAGCTTTGCGTAAGAAAAGCCGGCAAGGTTACAACGGTTTTACATGGAATGAAAGAAGGCGACGAAATCGGTATTAGAGGCCCTTTTGGACACGGTTTTCCTGTTGATGAATTAAAAGGGAAGGATCTTCTTTTTATTGCCGGCGGACTCGGAATTGCGCCGCTTAGATCTCTTATTAACTTTGTAATAGATAAAAGGAAGGATTTTGGCAAGGTAACCATACTCTTAGGCTGTAAAGAGCCTTCTCAGCTGCTTTATATGGATGAGATTGAAAAGTGGTCAAAGCTTACGGATGTTGCTTTCAGGTGCACTGTTGATAAAGGCGCTCCTGACTGGAAAGGCAATGTTGGTCTGATTACCGAGCTTATCCCCGGCGTGGATATAGATGTCAAACAGACCTACAGTATAGTCTGCGGGCCGCCGATTATGTATAAATTTGTGCTCCTAAAATTAATGGAAAAAAATATTCCGGAAAACCAGATTCTTCTTTCACTCGAAAGAAGAATGAAATGCGGAGTCGGAAAGTGCGGACACTGCCAGATCAATAAATATTATTGCTGTCAGGACGGCCCTGTATTCAGCTATGACAAACTAAAAGGATTGGAGGGCGCGCTATGAGCGAGACAAAAAAGAAAGTAAGAGTTGCGTTTTTTGATTTTGCTGATTGCGAAGGCTGTCAGCTCCAGTTAACCTATTTAAATACGGCACTGCTGGATATTCTAAACAGTATTGACATTGTGAATTTTAGAGAAGTAATGCATGAAAGGTCTGAGGATTATGATGTTGCCGTTATTGAAGGTTCTATAACAAGGCCTCATGATGAGGAAAGGCTAAAAGACATCAGAGCTAAAGCCAAGATACTTGTGGCTTACGGGGCCTGTGCCTGTACCGGAGGTATTAACGGGATAATGAGGAATCACACCGTTAAGGCCGCGCTGGAAACTGTTTACCCCGGCAGAAAGGATAAATTAGAAACCGGTCTGATTCGCGCTGTTGACCAGGTTGTAAAAGTAGACGCCTATGTTCACGGCTGTCCGATAAATCTTAATGAATTTGCGGCTGTTCTAAAAGGATTGCTTGCCGGAGCGCTTTACAAAGTTCCGGATTATGCGGTTTGCGTGGAATGCAAACTAAAAGAAAATGTCTGCCTTTACGAAAAAGGACAGATTTGTATGGGTCCCGTAACAAGAGCCGGTTGCGGCGCCTGGTGCACCGGTAACGGTAACACCTGCTACAGCTGCAGGGGTCTCCTGGAAGATATTAATAAGCAGGGCCAGCTTGACATTCTGCAGAAACACGGAGTAACAGTGGAAATGCTTAAAGATAAATTCAGCCTTTACAACGGGTGCAAACTGGAGGGGAATAAATGAGCAATATTACAAAAAAGAACCTTGATATTAATGTAGAATACCTTACCCGCGTGGAAGGGCACGGAAACATAGTGATTAATGTAAAGGAAGGTAAGCTGGAAAAGTGTCAGCTTAATATTATTGAAGCGCCGAGGTTTTTTGAGCAGATGGTTAAAGGGCGCTCCATGTTCGAAGTCCAGCATATAACTTCCAGAATATGCGGGATTTGCTCCACGGGACATTGTCTGGCTTCAATTAAAGCTACCGAGGATGCCATAGGTTTTACGCCGTCTGAACAAACAAGGAAACTCCGTAAGCTTGCTTTGCATTATGAAACCCTGGACAGCCACCTCCTTCATATATTATTTCTGGTTGCCCCTGACTGCGTTGGCGCGGAAAGCGTCTTTCCGATGATAAAGACGCATCCTGAAGTTGTAGTTTTGGCTTTAAAAGTAAAAAAAATCTGCAGCGACCTTTGTGATATCTTACTCGGCCGGCATACACACCCCATTACTTTAGTGGTCCGTGGTTTTACAAAACTTCCGACCAGAAAAGAGCTGGAAAAATCCAAAGAGCTTCTTGTGGAACTGGCGGCTGATTATGGAAAAGCTCTGGAAGTTATCAAGACTTTAAAACTTCCGCAGTTTGAGAGGGAAACTGAATATCTGGCTTTATCTCATCCTGATGAATATGCATTCCTTGACGGTAACCTGAAATCTTCCGACGGCGGAGAGGTTACACCGCAGAAATACCTTGAGTTTGTTCATGAATATTATGCGGATCATTGTACTTCAAAACATTCAAAGAACAAGAGAACCTCCTACATGGTCGGTGCTCTGGCAAGGTTCAACATCAATCATGAGAAATTACCAAAGAACGTCCGTGATCTTGCCTCACAACTCGGACTTAAAGCGCCCTGCTACAATCCTTACATGAATACCGTGGCTCAGGCGGTAGAAACGCTTTTTTGCGCGCAGGATGCTATAAAAATAATAGACGAATTCCTGGAAAAAGGTATCAATAAAGACGAGGTGGTTTCCAGCTGGCCTTCGAAAAATGAATCTTTTAAATTTAAAGCGGGCCGTGGTGTAGGAGCTGTAGAAGTTCCCAGAGGTGTTTTATTCCATGACTACACGGTAAATGCTAAAGGCATGATTGAAAAAGCAAACTGTGTGATCCCGACAAATCAGAATCTTTCAAATATGGATGATGATTTAAAGAAGATGATTCCTGAAATACTGGAAAAAACAAAAGAAGAAATTACTCTTCAGTCGGAGATGCTTATCAGAGCCTATGATCCCTGTATTTCCTGCTCCTGCCATATGCTTGATATAAAATTTGTGTGAAAGAAAAAAAGGCAGTAATAATTGGTATTGGCAGTGTACTTCGGAAAGATGATGCACTCGGGGTACGAATCGTCGAGGTTTTTGAAAAGAAAAAGTCATTTGGCAAAAAGGCAAGGCTGGTGTGCGGCGACATATCCGGCCTTGATATATTAAAATATTTCGAAAAAGATGTAAAAGTCATCGTAATTGACGCTGCCGATATGAAGCTTCCTTTGGGTACGGTAAAAGCCTTCAAACCTGAGGAAATAATAACCAAAATAGAAGGTCCCTCCGGCTCTACTCACGGGTTTAACCTGACCCACACTCTGGAAATTGCCAAAAGCTTGAATATGGCGGATAGTATCGTTATAATAGGTGTTCAACCTGACGATGCTTCTTTTGGGCTTGAGTTATCCAAGGAAATACGTATACTATTTCCACGAATAGTAAAGGAAACAGCAAAAATAATAACGGCGCTGTTGTAAAATCATTCTTATTGGAAAGGCTATGTTAACTGACGATGTATTAAAAACAAAATTCGAAAAACAAGATGTCCATATGCTTTTTGAGACCTGCCGGCCTGACAGCCAAAATAGAAATACTTACTTTTTTCAAAATCCTGTTAAGTCACTTATTGCCTATGATCGGGCTTCAGCGGAAAAAGCTTTAGATGATATTGAAGGGCTAATACAAAGGAAATACTGGATTGCGGGATATTTTTCCTATGAGCTAGGTTATGGATTTGAAATGGATTCTTTTCCTGCCGAGCACAAGTATAACAACCCCCTGCTTGAACTTTATGCTTTTAAAAAACCTGAAATCCAAAATGCCTCTAGGAATATTTCAAGCGGGCGAAATAAAGATTTTAAAGCAAGTAATATAAAATTTAACATACCATACTCGCAATATAAAAGAAATATAGGCAAAATAAAACGGTACATTGAAAAGGGAGATGTTTATCAAATTAACTATACCGGTAAGCTAAAGTTTAAATTTAAAGGGGATTCCTTTTCCTTTTACCGCAGCCTGACAGAGAAACAAGAAGTACCGTATTCCGCATTTCTGAAATTGAAAAACGAAACTGTGATTTCTCTTTCTCCTGAGCTGTTTTTTTCGGTGAAAAACGGGGTAATTGAATCAAAACCTATGAAAGGAACAATGAATAGAGGACGAGACCTTGCTGAAGATACTGCTAAAATGAAAGAACTGAGGGAGAGCAGTAAAAACAGGGCTGAGAATATAATGATAACGGATTTGATTAGAAATGATCTGGGCAGAATTTGCAGGACCGGGAGTATTCATACTTCGAAAATATACGAAGTAATTAAGTACAATACACTGCTTCAGATGATAACTACGGTGCGCGGCCGGCTAAGTAAAGGGATAACCTGGAAAGAGATCTTTAAAAGTATATTTCCGGGCGGGTCTATAACCGGCGCGCCGAAGATCAGAGCAATGCAGATTATCAGGGAACTTGAGAAAGAAAATAGAAATATATATTGCGGAGCGCTTGGTTTTATATCTCCAAAAAACCATGCGGTGTTTTCCGTACCTATAAGAACAATTCTCTTGAAAAATAAAACAGGAGAGATGGGTATAGGCAGTGGAATTGTTTACGATTCGGGAGTTAAGGAAGAATATGCGGAGGCTCTGCTTAAAGCTAAGTTTTTAACCGAAGAACCGGAAGATTTTAAAATAATTGAAACAATATTATGGGCCCGGAAATATGTTTTACTTGGCGGGCATTTAAGACGTCTCGAAAAGTCAGCCAAGTATTTTAACTTTATCTTGGACCTGAATAATATTAAGAAGCAGCTGAAAGCAAAAGAAAAGTTATTAAATGGTGATAATAAACATATGGTTAGATTGTTGTTGTCAAAAAATGGAAAAGTTGAATGTTTAAGCAGTGCTTTAACTCCGCGAAAAAATATAAAAGAAAAAGCTGTTATTTCAAGCGCGCGGGTGGACAGTAAAAACAAATATTTGTATCATAAAACCACTCTGAGAAAATTATATGAAAAAGAAAGAGAGAAAATAAAAGAAAAAGACATATTTGACGTAATATTTTTAAACGAAAAAAAAGAAGTTACTGAAGGCGCGATAACAAATATCTTTATCGAGAAGAAGGGGAAGTATTATACTCCTCCAGTCTCTTCGGGGCTGCTCCCGGGTGTTTACAGAGAGTATCTGCTGAAAGAAAAAAAAGCAGTTCAACAAATATTGAAAATAAAGGATTTAAAGCTGGCAGACAGGATATATTTGGTAAATTCTGTTCGCGGAATTGTAGAAGTTGAAATAGCGTTTTAATATGTGAATAATATCACGAAATAGCCCAACCAAATGTAATAATCTCAATACAGCTGAATATATAATGTTGTACGTAACCCTATTGACATTATCAATTATAAGAGCTATAATTGTGAAAAGTATCACATAAAGGATGGGCAAAACATATGAAAAAAGATAGGTTGCAGGCAGATCTGGAAGGGCTTGTCAGGAAGTGGAAGGATAAAAAGGGCAACCTGATAATGATTCTCCATAGTATTGAGAATATTTACGGCTATGTCCCAAGGGAAACTTCCATGAAATTGTCCCGGCTTCTTGATGTGCCTTTAGCAAGAATATATGAAGTAATTACTTTCTATAACTATTTTAAACTGGAACCGCCGGGCAAGCATAATGTTTCGGTTTGCATGGGGACGGCTTGTTATCTCAGAGATGCTGCCTCACTCATAGAAGAAGTAGAAAAAATCCTTCACATAAAGGAAGGGCAGACGACAAAAGATGAAATGTTCCATCTTGATGTTGTAAGGTGTCTGGGCTGTTGCGGTTTGGCTCCGGTAATGATGATAGACGAAAAAGTCTATGGTAAGGTTAAGAAGAACGAGATAGTGGACATTTTGTCCAAGTACGTAAAGGAAGAGGACTAAGGTATGAAAAAAATAACAAAAGAAGATATAGAGAAAATTGATCCTGCAAAGAAAGATTTGGGAAAATATTGGATAAAGGTCGGCCTGAGCACCTGCGGGGTAGCCGCCGGGGCAGATGAAGTTTACGCCACTCTTATTGAAGAATCAAAAAAACGCAACATAGAAATAGATATAAGAAAATGCGGCTGTCAGGGCGCCTGTTCGGTGGAGCCGCTGGTTGAAGTTAAAGTGGAAGGATTGCCTAAGGTGTTATACGGCAGAGTTACAAAAGAGGTCGCGGTAATAATTCTTGAACGCCATGTAAGGAATAAAAAACTCCTGCATGATTATATTTTTGAAATCAATTAGAAAAGGACGAGAACCATGGAAAAGAAAATAATCTATCTGAGAGATACCGATTCGGCGGAGCAGGAACGGATTAATGACTTTTTTACTCTTTTCTCCAATGAACTCCGAGATGCCAATCTTTCCGAGCCTGTACAGCTCGTAAAAATAGCGGATATCGGCTTGTATGAAAAAGGTATTGTAGTCAAGATTCTTCCGGAAAATATTATTTACACCGGGATTAAAAATACGGATGTTAAAAGAATAGTAGAAGAGAGTATAAAAGACAATAAAATAATCAAAGACCTGCTTTACGAAAAAAAATCAAAACAGTTAAGAGCTGTTCTTAAAAACTGCGGGTATATAGATCCGGAAAGTATTGAAGATTATATTGATGCGGGCGGTTATAAAGCTCTGGTAAAAGTGCTTACGGGTATGAAACCGGAAAATGTGATAGACGAGCTTAAAAAGAGCGGGTTACGCGGTCGGGGCGGGGCGGGCTATCCTACCTGGATGAAATGGAATTTTGCCCGGGGAATGAACTCCCCCGAAAAATATGTTATCTGCAACGGGGATGAAGGCGATCCCGGTGCTTATATGGACAGAAGCGTACTTGAAGGCGATCCGCATTCTGTTTTGGAAGGTATGATAATCGCCGGCTATGCGATCGGCTCTTTAAAAGGCTATTTTTATATAAGAGCCGAGTATCCGCTGGCGGTCGAAAGGGTACAAAAGGCTATTGATCAGGCCGTTGCTGCCGGGTTACTCGGTAATAATATACTGGGCAGTATTTTTAATTTTGAACTCGAGATAAGACTCGGCGCCGGTGCGTTTGTGTGCGGGGAGGAAACGGCGCTCATAGCTTCTATAGAAGGTAAAAGAGGTACGCCTCATCCGAGACCCCCGTATCCTTCCGTTAAAGGTCTTTGGGAAAAACCCACCATAATAAATAACGTAGAAACGCTTGCAAATATTCCTCAACTGATTGCCGGTGGCGGAGCAAAATTTGCCTCAATCGGAACAGAAAAAAGTAAAGGTACAAAAGTATTTGCGCTTACGGGAAAGGTGAAAAATTCAGGACTGGTTGAAGTGCCGATGGGGATCACTCTTCGTGAGATTATATTTGATATTGGCGGAGGAATACTTAATAACCGTGCCATAAAAGCCGTTCAGACCGGAGGTCCATCGGGTGGAGTTATTCCTAAAGAATATCTGGATACACCGGTGGACTATGAAAACCTGGGTAAACTTGGTTCTATTATGGGCTCCGGGGGTATGATTGCTATAGATGATACCGATTGTCTGGTAGATCTTGCAAAGTTCTACCTTAAGTTCTGCGTTGATGAATCATGCGGTAAATGCGCTCCCTGCCGTCTTGGAGGTTATCAGCTGCTTTGCATACTTGAAAAAATATCTGAAGGGAAAGGGGAGCTTGAGGATTTGAATAAATTAAAGAAGATTTCCTATGCTATGCAAAAAGCTTCGCTTTGCGGTCTGGGGCAGTCAGCTTCTAATCCGGTATTTTCGACAATAAGATATTTTGAAGAAGAATACAGACAGCATATAGTTAATAAGAAATGCCCGGCCGGGAAATGTAAAGCTCTTGTGTATTTTAAAATTCTTCCTCAAAAGTGCAAAAAATGCGGCCTTTGTATGAAAAATTGTCCTTCGAATGCCATACTTGGAAGCCGCGAAGCCGGTTATGTTATAGATCCTCAAAAATGTATTAAATGCGGTGCTTGTTTTGATGTTTGTAAGTTTAAAGCTGTTTTGAAGGAGTAAAAATAATGTATAAAATGATTGAAGCTAAAATAAACGGTATTACCGTGGAAGTTAAAGAAGGAACAACCGTGTTGGAAGCGGCAAAAAAGGTTCAGATCAAAATTCCTACACTTTGTAAACATCCTGATCTGCCGCCTTCAGCGGCCTGCGGTCTTTGTATTGTCAAAGTAAAAGGTTCCAATAAGATGCTTCGCTCTTGTTGTACTCCGCTTGAAGACAAAATGGAGATAACCACCAATGATCCCGATATCGTAGAGGTAAGGAAAACCGTACTCGAGTTAATTCTTTCTAATCATCCCAATGATTGTTTGAAATGCGGACGGAATAATAATTGTGAACTTCAAAGTATGGCTTCGGATTTTGGAATCAGGGAAGATGTTTTTGAAAAGTTTTTAAGAGACCTTCCAAAGGATGGAACGACCGGCACAATTGTGCTGGAACCGACAAAATGTATTTTATGCGGCAGGTGCATAGAAGTCTGCCAAAAAAACCAGGATGTCTGGGCGCTTTCGTTTTTGGAACGGGGCAGGGATACCAGAATATCTCCCGCAGGGGATATTAAGCTTTCTGAATCTCCCTGTGTAAAGTGCGGTCAATGTTCAGCGCATTGCCCGACCGGCGCTATATTCGAAAAGGATGACACCCATTTGGTCTGGGATGCTCTTAAAAATCAGGATAAGTATTGCGTTATCCAGATAGCCCCCGCCGTCAGGGTTGCGATAGGTGAAGCATTTGGAGTTGTGGGAAAAAATCTGACAAAAAAATTATACGCTTTATTCAGGAGATTGGGTTTCAAAGCGGTTTTTGACACCAATTTTGGTGCGGATGTTACAATAATGGAAGAAAGTACGGAGTTTGTTGAAAGGTTTACAAACAAAAAAGATGAACTGCCGCTTATCACTTCCTGCTGTCCGGCCTGGGTGGACTTTATGGAGAAATTTCATTCTGATATGATAAACCACTTTTCCACCTGTAAATCCCCGCATGAAATTATAGGTACGCTTTCAAAAACCTATTACGCGGAAAAGAATAAAATAGATCCGGCAAAGATTTATATGGTTTCCATCATGCCCTGCACGGCAAAGAAATATGAGATTACAAGATCCAACGAAATGTTCGCTTCCGGTTTCCAAGATATTGATGTTACGATTACCACAAGGGAACTTGCGCGTATGATAAAACAGGCGGGTATTGATTTTATGAATCTGCCGGATGAGGAAGCGGATAGTTTGCTCGGAGATTATACCGGCGCCGGTGTTATCTTTGGCGCAACCGGCGGCGTAATGGAAGCGGCTCTGCGGACTGCTTATAATCTTATTACCGGAAAGGAACTTGAAGATGTTAATTTTGTTAAGACACGGGGTCTTGAGTTTATCAAAGAAGCAGAAATAGATATCAAGGGGACAAAAATCAGGATAGCAGTAGCGCATGGCCTTGCTCATGTCGAAGAGGTTCTAAACAGGGTGAGACAGGCAAAAAAAGAAGGCAGGGAAACACCCTATCATTTTATTGAAGTCATGGCTTGTCCCGGCGGTTGTATAGGCGGCGGCGGCCAGCCGTATAATGTTACTGATACTTTAAGATTAAAAAGAACAGCAGCAATCTATCAGGACGATAAGGACAAAGAGTTTCGCTGTTCGCACAAAAATCCGTATGTAAAAAAACTATACAAGGATTTTCTGGGAAAGCCTCTAAGTGAAAAGTCGCATAAACTCTGTCACACTGATTATAAAGCAAGACCAATATATATAAGATGAAAAATACAAGATTAAGTGAATGTAAGTAGCAATATATTATATCCATGAATAACTTTTATTAAAAAATATTATTTTAATGTGACAATAATTACTTAATAATCGTAAAAAACCTGTATTATAAATGATAATATTATGTCTAATTATCTATAAATTTCAAATATTGTCACAATAATCTTGACTTAAATAACGGAAACTGATAGAGTATTTTAAGTTAATGTGAAAGGTGGTACAATAATGTCGGAATCAAAAAGCTGTATATTGAGGCTCTGCAGGTACAGACGAACTCTCAAGGATTTAAAAGAGTTGGGTTATGTAAAGATATTTTCGGATAATCTGGGTGAAGCTACAGGGGTAACGGCAACTCAGGTAAGAAAGGATTTCTCCCTATTTGGAATTTCAGGAAATAAAAAAGGCGGCTATATTATTGATAATCTTATTGAAAGAATTAATTATATCCTGGGAAAAGATGAAATTCAGAAAGTTATTTTGGTCGGAGCCGGGAATCTTGGAAGCGCTCTGACAAGGTATAAAGGTTTTGAAAAAGAAGATATAAATATAGTGGCGGCTTTTGACGCCGATCCCGCAAAAAATATAAAAGTTAATAACATACAAGTTCATCCGATAAAGGATGTATTTGATTATGTCAGGAATAATAAAGTAAGGGTTGCCGTACTTGCAGTTCCGTCCGTAGTTGCGCAGGAGGTAAGCGAGATGCTTATTTCCGCAGGGATACGCGGGATTTTAAATTTTGCGCCTGTTACTCTAAAAGTTCCTGAACGGATAGTGGTAAATAATGTGAATCTTGCCATTGAACTTGAAAATGTTATTTACTATGTGAACGCAAGGGAACGTAATGAAAAACAAGATAAGGCAAATCTCATTCAAAGTTAGGCTTTTTTTAAGCTTTCTGCTGGTAATTATAGTGATTGGCATAATAGCTTATACCTATGGAAGTTTTTTTATTTCTGACAATGTTTACGGCAGAGCCCAGCGTGAAGTTGCCAGAAATATAAATTCTGCATGGAATGAATATAATAACGAAATCGAAAATATCAAAACCATTGCGGATTTCCTTTCCGGAGTGCATTGTAATGAATATCGCACGAATAAAGTCTTATTGGCAAAAATCAAAGAGAAATATAAAATAGATTATATTGTATTTACTCCCGGTAAAGTAAATGAGAAAATAGCGGAAAATTCAAGACCTCGCGCAGAAACAAGAATTGTATCTGCAAAAGAACTTAAAGAATTAAGCAATAACCTTGCCGAAAGAGCTTTTATAAAATCTAAAGAAACTGAAATGGCAAAAAAAATACCTGTGTCTGATTTGAAAGACGGTCTTGTAATGGAAGCAACTGTTTCATATTTTGATACAAAAGAACCGGAAAAAGGTACCCTGAGAATAGGAAAACTTCTGAATAAAAACTCGGAGATAATAGATAAAATAAATAATATTATATTTGAAGATCAGAAATATAAACAAAAATCCATTGGCACTGTAACATTGTTTTTGAAAGATATAAGAGTTGCCACAAATGTGTTGACGTTAAACGGAGAACGGGCGATAGGTACGCATATTTCGGAAACGGTCTATGACAAAGTTATTACGAAAGGAACTAAATGGAGAGACCGGGCTTTTGTTGTAAACGAATGGTATATTACGGCCTATGACCCTATAAAAGATTCTAAGGGGAATATTGTCGGTATATTATATATAGGAAGATTAGAAGCTCCTTTCCTGGAAATAAGGGATATCATGAGAAGAGACCTTTTTCTCCTCCTTCTCTTAAGTACGCTGCTTTGTGTTTTGATCTCTTACTGGATCTCAATTGCGATTGACAGGCATTTTATACAAATGACAGCGGCGGTAAAACAAATCGCAAATAACGATTTAAATGTCAGGGTCAGCAAAGATACCGGAATAACGGAATTTAATATACTTGCTGAGGCATTCAATGCAATGGCAATGGCTTTGAATGAGGACAGGCGAGAAATACTTGAAGCGAATGAAAAATTAAATGCTGCGAATAAAAACTATCTTGATATGGTGGGTTTTGTTTCTCATCAGCTAAAAGGCATTTTAGGTTCCATCGTTATGAATATATATTCAATCAAAGAAGGATTTTTAGGGGAAATTAATGAGAAGCAAAAAAAAGCAATAGATTCTGTTGCCAGGATTCTTGATTATTTTGAAAATATGGTCAAGAATTACCTTGACCTTTCAAGGATTGAAAAGGGAGAACTGGAAATAAGACCTGTTACTCTTGATTTCTCCGAAGATATTATTAAGACGGCTATACAACATTTTGAAAAACAAGCTCAGGAGAAAAATATTAAAATAGAAAATAATATTTCTTCCGGTATAAAAATATCAGCCGACAAGGGTCTTATGCTGATAGTGTGTGATAATTTACTCAGTAATGCGGTTAAGTATGGGGCTAGAAACGGAAGCATTATATTATCAAGCGAGGATGCGGGAGAAGAATACTTCAAGTTTGTTTTCTATAATGACTCAGAGCCGATACCTGACGATAAAAAAGACATGTTATTCAAGAAATTCTCCAGGCTGCCCGGTACGGAAAAAATAAAAGGAAGCGGCATTGGCTTGTTCATTGCCAGGCAGATAATTGAAAAACATGACGGAAAAATAACTCATGAAGCAGTAAAAACGGGAAATAGATTCAGCCTTTTAATAAGGAAAAGGAGCAATTAAATGAGTAATGCAATAGAAAAATTGAGTAAAATGAAACAAAAAGCGCTTCACGAAAATCTTTCCAAGTGGCTTTGCGACACCAGGATTAATGTCGGAATGTCTACCTGTGAAATAGCCGCCGGCTCAAAAAGTGTTTACACGGCTATTAAAGATGAAATAAAGAAGAGGAAGATAAAAAATGTTCATATCGGGCAGAAGGGCTGTGTAGGAAGATGCCATCTCGAGCCTACCATAGAAATATTTCAGGCCGGCAAAAAGCCCTTTAAATACGAGAATGTTGATGCTAAAAAAGCCAGACAAATAGTACTGGCTCATCTGGTGAAAAACAGTGCAGTGCATTTAGAGTGTAAAGGTAAAGGATATGTTTCGAGCTCTAATATTCTTACGGGTAAGTCAAATTACATTTTCGGAGATATTGATTATTTTAAGAAGCAAAAAAGAATGGCACTCCGTAACTGCGGGGTAATAGATCCGGAATCCCTGGATGATTATCTTTCTGTCAGAGGGTATGAAGCTCTTGCAAAAGTACTTGTAGAATATGCTCCGGATAAAGTTATTGATGAAATTATTAAATCCGGCCTCAGAGGCAGAGGCGGAGGGGGTTTTCCTACCGGTACAAAATGGACCTTCGTTGCTAAACAGCAGTCTGACATTAAATATGTTATATGTAATGCAGATGAGGGTGATCCGGGCGCATTTATGGACAGAAGTGTTATTGAGGGGGATCCGTATAGTGTACTTGAAGCAATGACTGTAGGAGGTTTTGCCGTCGGAGCCTCTCAGGGTATCGTCTATATCCGCGCCGAATATCCGCTTGCCGTGGAAAGGCTTAAAAAAGCTATTATTGATGCTAAAAATAAAAACCTGCTTGGTAAAAATATTCTCGGGAGCAATTTCTCCTTTGACATAGAGATTGTTTTGGGTGCGGGGGCTTTTGTCTGCGGAGAAGAAACCGCTCTTATAAATTCAATTATGGGAATGCGCGGTATGCCCCGTACCAGGCCGCCTTTCCCCGCTGTAAAGGGTTTATGGGGAAGGCCTACGCTCATTAACAATGTAGAGACGTGGGCAAATATCCCTGTAATTATTCTTGATGGTTCTGATTATTTTGCATCAATAGGTACCGAAAAAAGCAAAGGTACCAAAGTGTTTGCGCTTGCGGGAAAGATTAAGAATACGGGACTCGTGGAAGTTCCCATGGGTACGTCTTTAGGTGAAGTGGTTTTTGACATTGGCGGAGGGACGAAAGACGGAACAAAGTATAAGGCGGCCCAAACCGGAGGTCCTTCCGGCGGATGTTTACCGACAAAATTTTTGAACACTCCTATTGATTATGATTCTTTAATTTCTGCCGGTTCTATTATGGGATCCGGCGGTCTTATAGTCATGGACGAAAAAGATTGTATGGTGGATGTTGCAAAGTTTTTCCTTGAATTTACACAGGACGAATCCTGCGGCAAATGTACTCCCTGCAGGGAAGGCACCAAAAGAATGTTGGAAATTCTTGAACGGATTACGAAGGGCGAGGGGAAAGAAGGGGATATCGAAAAACTTGAAAAACTTGGGAATACAATAAAGAAGACAGCTCTTTGCGGTTTGGGTCAGACTGCTCCAAACCCGGTACTTTCTACGATAAAATATTTCAGGGAAGAGTATGAATCGCATATTAAAGATAGAAAGTGTAAATCAGCTGTTTGCGGAGAGCTTTTTGTTTCTCCCTGCCAGCATACTTGTCCTGTGAATATTGATATACCGGGTTTTATTGGAAATATTCGCGAAGGCAAAATTAAAGAGAGTATAGAACTTATTTTAAAGAGAAATCCTCTGCCCTCTGTTTGCGGAAGAGTCTGTCATCACCCCTGCGAATCTAATTGTAGAAGGGGTAAAATTGAAGATCCCGTGTCGATTATGATGCTTAAAAGATTTGCCGCAGATTATACCGCAGGAGATAAGGATGTAAAAGTTGAAAAATATAAAGGAAAAATGCTGAAGGAATCTGTTGCCGTAGTAGGCAGCGGGCCTGCGGGCTTATCCTGCGCCTATCACCTTGCAAAGCGCGGGTATCAGGTGACGATTTATGAATCTGAAAAAGTTGCCGGCGGAATGCTCCGAATCGGCATTCCTGAATATAGGCTTCCGAAAGATATAGTCGAGCGGGATATAAATAGAATAAAAGATGCAGGAGTAAAGATTAAAACTGGAGTGACCTTTGGAAAAGACATCTCCCTGAAAGAGCTCAAAGCAAAAGGGTTTAAAGCCGTGTTTTTAGCTATCGGAGCCTGGAAAGAAGTACCCTTGAAGATTCACGGTACGGACCTGCTTGGTTTTATGGGTTCTCTTTCTTTCCTGAAAAATTATAACACAGAAAAAATCAAGAAAATCAAAGGTGTGTACTCAATAATTCTTGATAAAGAACATAATATTGCGGTTACCGGAAAGCGGGTTGCTGTAGTTGGCGGAGGTAATGCGGCCATGGATGTGGCAAGAACGTGTCTAAGGCTTGGGGCTTCCGAGGTTCATGTTGTATATAGAAGAGATAAGTCAGATATGCCTGCAATTCCCGAGGAAGTTTCCGAGTGTGAAAAAGAAGGTGCAAAACTCCATTTTCTTTTAATACCAAATGCCATTAAGGGAAAGAACGGAAAAATTACCGAGCTTGAGTGTCTGCATACAAAACCGGGAGACTTTGATGCCTCCGGCAGAAGACGTCCTGTTGCGACTAAGGATACGTTTAACCTTCCTGTTGATATCGTAATAAGCGCGATTGGCGGCAGGCCTTCGGGAGCCGAACTTCTAAAGGATGATCTGGCTATGACAGACTGGGGCACGCTTTCTGCGGATCCCGGAGTATTTACAACAAATATTGAAGGTGTTTTTGCAGGCGGGGATGTTGTTACGGGAGGAGGAACGGTAATAGATTCGGTTGCTGACGGGGAAAAAGCCGCAACTTCAATCGACAGGTACTTGAAAAATGAAGATTTATTTAAAGACAGGTATGTGATAAAGGGAGAAAGAAAAGCTGTGGAATATATTGACCCTTCCAAAGATGTAAAAGAAAAATGCAGAATAAAACACGCGCAGCTGAGTATGGAAAAAAGATTACAGGCTTTTACGGAAGTTGACCTCGGGTATGGAAAGAGTCAGGCGATGGAAGAGGCAGACAGATGTTTAAGGTGCGACAAAAAGGAGGCGGAATAAAATGGATAAAAAACAGATAAATTTAACAATAGACGGAAATAAAATATCCGTACCCGCGGATTTTACGGTTATGCAGGCCGCGGACGCTGCAGGAATTCATATTCCCCGTCTTTGTTATCATCCGAAACTTTCCGCAGTGGGTGCCTGCAGGATTTGCATAGTTGAAATAGAAGGCGCAAAAAATTATTCCGCATCCTGTATTACCGCAGTTTCCGAAGGAATGAACGTTAAGACAAATTCTCCCGAAATTAGGGAGGCAAGAAGGGATCTTGTAGAATTAATTCTGGATAATCATCCCCGGGAATGTCAGATCTGTGAGAAAAATAATAACTGTGAACTTCAGGAGCTGGCTCTTACTCTGGGTATTGAAGAGTACGAGTTTCCCGGAGAAAGAAAACGCTTTGCCGCAGATTATTCTTCTGCTTCTATAGTAAGGGATCCGGATAAATGCATACTTTGCGGTAAGTGTGTTCGTGTCTGCTCGGAAATACAAGGCGTTAATGTTCTGTCCGTTTCCGCCAGGGGCTATAAAGCAAATGTAGGACCGGCTTATGATATGAATATGTCGGAAAGCGTCTGTATTAATTGCGGACAGTGTACTTTGTTTTGTCCTACGGCAGCCCTGACCGAAAAAGACGGGATAAAAGAAACTTTTAAAAACCTGAATGATAAGGAAAAGGTTTGCATTGTCCAGATTGCGCCGGCGGTAAGAGTGGCTATCGGGGAAGCTTTTGGTTTTACACCGGGGACGGATAAAACCTACGAAACCGTTACTGCCTTAAGAATGCTGGGTTTTAAAGTTGTTTTTGATACTCAGTTCTCGGCAGATCTTACAATAATTGAAGAAGGCCATGAGTTTATTAAGCGTTTAACAACAGGCGGAAAGCTCCCGATGTTCACTTCCTGTTCCCCGGGCTGGATAAAATACCTTGAAACTTTCCATCCGGAATTTATTGAGAATGTTTCAACGTGTAAGTCGCCCCAACAGATGATGGGCGCGCTAATTAAAACTTTCTACGCAAAAAAAATGGGTCTGGATCCTGCTAAAATATACTCTGTTTCTATAATGCCCTGTACTGCTAAAAAATACGAGTGCGCCAGACCTGAAATGAACTCCAGCGGTTTCAGGGATGTAGATGTGGTGCTGACAACAAGAGAGCTTGCTAAAATGATAAAGCAGGCAGGAATTAAATATAAAGAGCTGAAAAAAGGGCAGTTTGACCAGCCTCTCGGGGAATCCACGGGAGCCGCGCCGATATTTGGTGTTACCGGCGGAGTAATGGAAGCAGCTCTCCGGACGGCTTATGAAGTCATTACAAAAAAAGAACTTCCTTCAATTGACTTTAAGGTGGTCAGGGGCCTTACGGGAATAAAAGAAGCAACCGTGGATGTTGCCGGCACAAAAGTTAATGTGGCTGTAGTGTTTGGCCTTGCCAACGTGCATAAAGTGCTTACGGAAATAAAAGAAGGTAAAAGAAATTACCATTTTGTGGAAGTAATGACCTGTCCCGGGGGTTGTATAGGAGGGGGCGGGCAGATCTACCCGCAGGGCGATATTGAAGCTATGGACAAGGAACTGTATTCTCTTCGAGCAGAGGGCTTGTATTCAATTGATGAAAAAAAGAAAATCAGAAAATCTCATGAAAATCCTTTGATTACCAAAATTTACGAGGAATTTCTGATCAAGCCTCTCGGGGAAGTTTCCCATAAATTATTACACACTCATTACCATCACAAGTGTCCGAAAGGGATACCATCCGGTCTGAGAGACACGGTAAGTATAGGTTAAAAGGAGGAAAAATGAATAAGTGCACATGCGCTCCTGAATTAAAAGAAAAAGAAACTGCAGCCAATTTAAAAGAGCTTAAAGAGCATATCAAACACCTAAAGCCGCTATATGACAAACAAGGCGCTCTTATGGGGGTTTTACATAAAGTCCAGGATATTTTTGGTTACATTCCAAGAGAAGCAATGGATTTGGTTTCCGAAGAATTGGAAGTGCCTACCGCCCATATTTATGGTATGGCGACCTTCTACAATTTCTTCTCGCTGAAACCCAGGGCAAAATATCAGATATTTATGTGCAAGGGCACTGCCTGTTATGTGGCCGGCGGGGCTCGAATTTTAGAAAAACTCCGGGAAGAGCTCAAGTTAAAACCCGGTGAAGTTACCGAAGACGGACTTTTTGGTCTGGGTATTACCAGATGTCTTGGATGCTGCGGCTTGTCGCCCGTAATGCAGGTGAACGAGGAAATATTTGTAAGAATGGTCCCGGAGAAAGTTCCGGGTATACTTGAGAAATTTAAAAAATTGGAAAAGAAAGGAAAATAGTTTTCAGGGAGCCGGCAAGTGATTAAAAATATTCTACTTGTAGATGATGATTTTGATTTTACCGAAGCGGTAGAGAATTTTCTTGAAGCGGCAAGCTATAATGTTGAAGTTGAAAACAAAGATGAGAATGCGATAGAGCATATTAGAAACTCAAAACCGGATCTGGTGCTGCTGGATGTTTTAATGACTAAGGAAACCAGCGGTTTTGAAATAGCCGAAAAAATGAATTTAGATGAAAGCCTGAAAAAAATTCCTGTAATTTTTCTGACAGCTTATTTTAAAAGAACCGGACTTACCGACAAGGAAGATGAAATTGTCAAAAAGTGGGAAAATGTAAAATATGTGCTGGATAAACCCGTAAAGCCGTCAATTTTACTTGGCGTGATACAAAAACTATAGGTCAGTTTAATAATAGAAACCGGATGAAAACTTTTAGTCAACCGGATGTTTTGCAAGTTAAAATAAGGATTTATAGGATGTTGTTTCAGTTCCTGAAAAGAAAATTTAGGTCAAATATTCCGGTATTTATGGTATAATTAATGTGAAATAATAAAAATAATAAGCCCTTTTTTCCGGGGCTTTTGATAAGTTTTAAAAGGAGGAAGTATGGCGAAAAGTTTTATAATGATTATAGATGATGATCCGGATTTTGTTGATGCAACCAAGAACCTTTTGGAATCAAAGGGTTTTACGGTAAACACAGCAGCAAACAGTGAAGAAGGCCTAAAAGCAATAAGCAAAAATGTCCCTGACCTCCTTCTTCTTGATGTCATGATGACAAAAAGAGATGAAGGTTTTGAATTCAGCAGAAAATTGTCAAAAGATGAAAAACTAAGCAAGATACCTATAATAATGATCACCGGAATAAGAAAAGAGATGAATCTTCCATTCGGCTTTGAAGCGGATAAAGAATGGCTTCCGGTAAAAGCAGTGCTTGAAAAGCCTGTAAAACCGGAACAATTACTTGCTGAAATCGGTAAAATAATAAAGTAAGTTTACTTTTGCGCACGGGCCGGTAACTCTTCCGATTCGTGCGTTTTCTTTTTACGGGGATGTTTAATTAAAAAGATAAAGATTTATTTTCGAGATTTACAAAGTACTGTTTCAGTATAAAAAATAATATCCTTTGGTTTTACTGTAAACATATTTAGTTGCTGCAAAACTATGTTTTAGTCGAGGTTGACATGTGTTACTCCATACCCGGTAAGGTTTTAAAAATAGACGGTAAAATGGTCACCGTCGAATACTTTGGCGAGATCAGGAAAGCCAAGAATGAGTTCTATGAGCTTACGCCCGGACAGTATGTTTATGCTCAGGGGGGATTTATTGTTTCCACCGTGGAGGTGAAAGAGGCGGAAATTTTGCTTCAGAATTGGAAAGAAGTATTTCTTAAGCTGAAAGAAAAGGATCTCCGTCTTGCCCGGGAACCAAAAACGCTCTACCAGATTGCTAACGCCACCAGGCAAAAACATCAGGATAATTCCTGCTGCGTGCACGGTATAATAGAATTTTCCAATTACTGCACCTGCGATTGTATGTATTGCGGGATAAGAAAAAATAATAAGGAAGTAAAGCGCTATCGTATGACTATCGAGGAGATTGTAAAACAGGCGGACAATGCAGTCAACAAGCTTGGTTTTAAAGCGCTTGTGCTTCAATCCGGGGAAGATTCCTGGTATACCGAGGAAAAACTTCTCCTGCTTGTTAAAAGAATCAGAGAGAAGTGCGGTGTTCTCATAGTTTTAAGTATCGGAGATCGGCCGGTGTCAGTTTACAAAAACCTTTACGAAGCGGGCGCCAAATCAGCACTTATCAGGTTTGAAACAGCCAATGAGAAAATTTACGAAAGTATGAAGGAAGGTAAGAAACTCAAAGACAGACTTGCGCTGATAAACAAACTTAAAGAGCTGGGATACTTGGTAATATCTGGATTTTTGATAGGCCTTCCCGGCCAGACTGAGCATGACCTTATGGATGATATCAGGCTGACAGGTGATATAAATCCGGAAATGTTCTCCTTCGGTCCTTTTATACCTCATAAAGGGACTCCTCTTTCCAAGGAAAGAATCCCCACGCTTGACGAGGTACTCACTGTAATAGCCCGGGCAAGGATTCTTTACCCGGAGTCAAAGATAGTGGTGACCACTGCCCTGGAAACGCTTGATAAAAAGGGAGGGGCAAAAAAAGGTTTGATGTCCGGAGCAAATTCTTTAATGATTAACCTTACCCCGGAAAAGTACCGGGATCACTACGAGATATATCCCGGGAGAAAAGGGATGGAACAGACTGTGGAAGACCGGATAAAGGAAGTCCTGAAACTCCTTGAATCAATAGGACGAGCGCCTACGGATATAGGGTTAGTCTGATGCACGAACTTTCACTGGTAACCTCGATAGCGGGTGTTTTAAGAAAAGAATGCAAAAAGAATGGAATAAAAAAGTTAAAGGTTATCAGATTAAAAGTCGGAATTTTAAGAAATGTTGTTTCAGAACTTCTCACAGATGCATTTAAAATGCTTGGTAAGGAAGAGCTTTTTAAAAATGTAAAAATAAGGGTATGCGCAATAAAATTAAAGATTAAATGTTCGGTTTGCGGCAATGAAATTATTGTCAAAATCCCGGAAAATATTGTGTTAAAGTGTGTTAAATGCGGTAAAAAAGAAATGAAGATCAAAGAGGGAAATGAGTTGATAATCAGCGGTATTGAAGGAGAATAGAAATTGAAGAAAATAAAACTTTCCGCGAACATCCTTGAAGAAAATGATTTGGCGGCTAATAAAGCGCGTAAATATTTTACAAAGCAAAATATCTTTGTCATAAATTTCATGGGTTCCCCCGGCTCCGGAAAAACTACTCTCATCTCCGGGATTATAAAACTTCTAAAAAAGAAGTATTCCCTCGGTGTAATTGAAGGTGATGTAGCGACTGCTAAAGATGCGGAGAAAATCGCAAAGTTAAAAATTCCCGTAGCGCTTTTAAATACGGACCAGATAGGCAATGCCTGCCATCTCACTTCGAAGATGATACGGAAAGCCTATAAGAAGCTTGGAGAAAAAGTTAATATTCTTTTCATTGAGAATATAGGTAACCTGGTTTGCCCCGCGGAATTTGACCTTGGAGAACATCTGCGTATTTCCATGACATCGATAACGGAAGGTGATGATAAGATCAGCAAGTACCCGCCGATGTTCATGAAGGCTGATGTGATTGTCGTGAACAAGTTCGATCTTCTAAGGCATTTCGATTTTAGCGTGAAAGGCGTAAAGAAAGACATTGCAAGGTTAAATCCGAAAGCGAAGGTGTTTTACCTTGATGCGACGGCAGGAAAAGACCTGGACAAGTTTGCAGCGTATCTGGAAGAAAGATTAATTAATTTACAATTTACGATTGAATGAGATTTGTTGTGCGGGCGGTTTTGAAAACCGCCGGTGTAAACCCGTGGATGACCGCCCTTAAGCTTGGCGGGTAAGTGTCCTCCTCAGGCGAAAAAAACCGTGTATAAGGATAGAAAATTGAGTGGACTTTATGATGCTATGCCAAAGAAAACCCGGAGCAGCCTGTCCGTCAGAGTTTCTGCCGAGATCTCGCCCTTAGCGGATCCGCCAATCTTTTGGGCGGATGAGCTCGCGGAAAATTTGGCATGAGTGATAAAATATCTTCCTATCGTCAAAACTCTGAGCAGCCTGTCCGCCAATCTTTCAAGGAGGATAAATCCGGAGAGTTATATTTTCAATGGCATATAACAAATGTTTGTAATTTGAGGTGCAAGCATTGTTATCAGGACATTTACACGGCGGATAAAGAACTTGATATAGATAGTTTAAAGCAGATTGCAGATTCTGTTTCTTCTACGGCTGCAAGAAAAGAAATTGATATTGTTTACAATATTACCGGCGGAGAACCTTTTCTAAAAAAAGAATTATTCCCGCTTTGTGCTTATCTTGATTCATTAAAAGAAGTACGGGAATACATCATTATAACGAATGGAATGCTTATTGATCTTGAAACTATCAACAGATTAAAATCCATGAGAAAACTCTCGGGTATTAAGGTTTCTCTTGAGTCAGCTGTACCTTCCGTAAATGATTCAATCAGAGGAAAAGGTTCTTTTGATAAAGCAGTTAAAGCTATTGAAATGCTTATTAAGAACGGTATTCCTGTCACGGTAATGTTTACCGTGATGAAATCAAACCTGTCCGATGTTTTGGAGCTTGTGAAATTATGCCGGAAAATAAAAGCAGACGGCTTGATAATAGAAAGATTTATTCCTATGGGAGAGGGCCGTAAAATAAAAAAAGAGGTCTTAAACAAAAATGAATGGAAAGAACTTGTTGAAACAATGCTGGATCTTTCTGGAGAAAAGCAGAGCAAACCGGATATATACGATTGGAGAGCTTTTTGGATAGAAATATTAAAGGACGGAAAGATCGAACTTTCCGGAGCGGAATGCAACATAGGAAAGAATAACTTCTGTATTATGCCGAGCGCTGATGTTTATCCTTGCCGCAGGTTTGGTTTAAAGATCGGCAATATATTAAAGGAACCGCTTGAAAAGATAATTGAATCTACGGTGCTTAATAATATTATGACCGGACTTAAGAAGGGAAAGTGCAAAGAATGTGAATATTTAGACTGCCGCGGCTGCCCGGCTCTGGCATACAGTTTATCCCTGGACTATCTGGCCGAAGACAGCCAGTGTTATAAATAGTAAAATAGTTACAGCGTTTTATCTTTCTGCTTTTACTTTTTTTATGCAGTAAAGTCTGCAGTTTTTCCAGCCTGATTTAGTGTGAGTTCCGTCTGTGTCCTCTGCAACCAATTTGGCGGCTTCCGCTACTGCATGCAGAGTACCATTGGATTTTTCCGGCATTTTACATCTTTCAGCGTAAGACTTAAGTCCACGGCGTGTCGGAGCTGACAGGCCATTGTAAATTTGAGTGGCTGTAATATAATACCCCGTATTTGCGATCAGAACTTTTCTTACTGCATTTTTTATTTGCACCGGCATTGCTTTCATTTGCGACCCCTTTGATCTATCAGAAATCCACAATACAATTATACCACGTAAACAGAGCTCAAAAATATTATATATGACAAAATAGCCGATTATTTCAGTTACGTTAGCAACGTAAAACCTTCTTTTACCTTTATAGACGGTTATGGACTTTGACGGACTTTTATAGACTTTCTTTATTTATGACTATTATCATTGAAAAATCTCTTGATAAGCAGATATAATATAGTAATATGAGAACAACTTTATCATCATCTGAAAAAGAAATATATAAGCGGCAGATTTTGCTTTTTGGGGAAAAAGGGCAAAAAAGGCTTAAAAAATCAACCGTTTTTATGGTCGGCGCGGGCGGTCTTGGGAGTTCTGCTGCTTTTTATCTTGCCGGAGCAGGAGTTGGGCGGATCATAATAGCTGATGCTGATAAGGTAGAGCTTTCTAATCTTAACCGTCAGGTACTACATGGAATGAAAAGGATAGGAAAAAACAAAGCACTCTCTGCCAAGATCACCTTGGAAGCTTTAAACAGTAATATTAAAATAGAAGCGGTTACTGAAAGAATAACCGGTGCGAACATAGATAAATATGTAAAAAAAGCCGACATTCTCCTTGACTGTTTGGATAATTTTGAAACAAGGTTCCTTCTCAACGCCTATGCTGTTAAAAAGAAAAAGCCCCTGTTGTTTGGCGCGATATACGGTTTCTTTGGACAGCTGGCGTTTATCAGACCGGGAAAAAGTTTTTGTCTTGCTTGTATATTTGAAGGCTTGCCGGTAAAAGGAATATTCCCTGTACTCGGAGCAACGCCCGGAGTTATCGGCTCACTTCAGGCTATGGAAGCGGTAAAATATCTTTCCGGAGCCGGCGGGAATTTGAACAGCGAACTTTTAACTTGGGACGGATTAAAACAAGAGTTTCGTAAGGTTATATTAAAAAGAAATTTACTCTGCAAAGTCTGCGGGAAGGAAAAATAATGAACATTATTGATGAAGTAAGAATACTTAAGGTTTTGGAAAAAACGAAAGAGCCTGACATAAAAATAGTGCAAAATGTAATTAACAAGGCAAAGGAAAGAAAAGGTTTGAACCTTGAAGAGGTGGGAGTTCTTATTAATCTTACTGAGCCCCGGCTTCTTAAAGAGATGTTTGATACTGCTGCTAAAATAAAAGAAGAGATCTACGGCGAACGTCTTGTTTTCTTTGCACCTCTTTATGTTTCGGATTATTGCATGAATGATTGTGCCTATTGTAATTTTCATCAGACAAATAAAGGTCTAAAGAGAAGTAAGCTTACGCTGGAACAGGTAAGAGAGCAGGTAAAGATACTTATTAATATGGGGCACAAGAGAGTTCTGCTGGAATTCGGAGAAGATAAAAAAGAAAATCCCATAGAGTATGTCGTTGATGTAATAAACGAAATTTATAAAGTTAAAACCGAAAAAGGTAACATTCGCAGGGTCAATGTAAATATTGCCGCGACTACTGTGGAAAATTACAAAAAAATAAAAGCCGCGAATATCGGGACTTACCAGCTTTTTCAGGAAACATATCACAGGCCTACTTATGCAAAACTGCATAAAGGCCCAAAAGCTGATTATGACAGGCAGTTAACCGCGCACGACAGAGCTCTGGAAGCGGGAATTGATGACCGGGGGCTTGGTGTTCTCTTCGGGCTTTATGACTGGAAGTTCGAAGTTCTCGGTCTTATTGCTCACGCAGAGCATATGGATAAGGTCGGAGGCGTCGGACCGCATACTATATCTGTACCCCGTCTTTGTGAAGCGCCGACGGTAAAATACTCTCCGGAATATCCTGTTTCAGATGATGATTTTTTAAAGATAATCGCCATACTCAGACTTTCCGTCCCATATACCGGCATGATAATTTCAACACGGGAAACTCCCGAGATTAGAAGAAAGGCATTTAAGATAGGCATTTCCCAGACTTCCGCGGCTTCTGTCACTTCTACGGGAGGATACGGCAATCAGACAGATTCGGTGCAATTTACCTCTCACGACCCGAGAAGCCTTGAAGAGGTCATAAAAGATGCTTTGGCGGACAAGCTGTTACCTTCTTTCTGTACAGCCTGCTACAGGCTGGGACGGACGGGAGAAGATTTTATGTATCTGTCAAAGCCCGGAGAAATTCACACTTTTTGCCGCACAAACGGTTTGCTCACCTTTGCCGAATACCTCGAGGATTTTGCCTCAAATAAATTAAAAGAGGACGGATACAAGGTTATAGACTATTACACGAAAAAAATAGAAAACCCGGTATTGCTCACAAGGGTGAAAGAAGGACTGACGGAAATTAAGAAAGGAAAAAGAGATATTTTCTACTAAGAGAAGTACTATTGACTAGTGACTAATGACTATTTAGGGAGGAATATTTATAAAAGATAAATAAAGAATAAAATTAATATTTTAAAGGGGTGAATATGAGAAAGGAAAATGAACTATTAAAGAGAGTTAAAATATTCTCTATTAATATTATAAGGCTTACCGAGATATTAAGAGAATCCAGAGTTAATAAGATAATCTTCAACCAAGTTGTGCGTTCAGGGACGTCCGGTAGAAGAGGAAATAATAGAAACCAGATATTGGCTTGAGCTATTGCAGGAAACAAACAGCGCTAATGGCCGTGAAATAGAAACATTGATCAAGGAGACAGATGAATTAACGGCAATATTTGTGGCGTCTATAAAAACCGTGAAAAGTAAGTTAATCAAATAAAAAATAATTGACTATTGACGAACTATGAGAATTGAATAAAACTTACTCCAATATTAAATTAAGTAATTGAAATAATATGGCAAAGTCATTATCTTGCCTTCATAAAATAGTCACTAGTCATTAGTCAATAGTACTTCATTGTGTGATTTATTGCATGTAAACTTTATCCGGGGTATCGTATAATACACCATGAGCAATCCTTCGTCCATATTCGACATAACCAAGAACGTCGTTGTTTCCGCTCCAGCGGGTTCCGGTAAGACTGAAAAGCTTGCCCGCCGGTACATTGCACTTTTGTCTGCAGGGGTAAGTCCGGAAAGGATTCTGGCTATTACTTTTACCGAAAAAGCGGCAGTGGAAATGAAAGAAAGAATTCTAAGGATTTTAAAAGCGGAAAAACCCGAACTTTACAAAAATATTAAAGAAAAAATATTTCTGATGAGAATCTCAACCATTCATAGTTTTTGTTTAAGCTTGCTGAAGAGATTTGCGTTTGAACTTGATCTGGATCCCAATTTTGAGATAGTAGATCCGAAAGATACCGGTCTGATTGATAACGTTTTATCTTCCTCTTTTACCGGAATAATAGAATCAGAGCAGGTGAAAGGAAAAGAAAATATTCAAGCTTTACGAAAGCATCTGGTAGACCTTAGCTCTAAATATGGGTGGAGTAAATTAAAAGAAATAATAGAGAAATTCTTTTTACTCCGTCCTGCGACGTTAGTCGGAAGACCAAAGTTACTCAATGTTTCAAATTTTAAAAAAACGCAATTTTCAGCGGTTACCGCTTTGAAAGAGGATACTTACTTTGAAGATCATTACAAAGAGATAATCAAAGAAGACTCTCCGGAAAGTATTGTTTATGCTGTTGATTCCATAAGGGATTTGCTCCTTACAACCGCGGGTACCCCCAGAAAAAACATTCCGAAAGACTCGGGTATTAAAATATCCAGGGAAGAATATGCTGCTGTTAATGAGAAAATATTTGATCTTTATAATGAGGCAAAGCGCTTTGTTTATAATAATGAACTTTTAATGTTCTATGAAATATTTGTATTCAGCAATAACGAGTATACAAAGAAAAAGAAAGAATTAAATGTTCTGGATTTCAATGATCTTGAATATAGTACCTATGAGCTGTTAAACAATCATACAGAGGTGGACAATATACTTTATGCTTTTGACGAGCAAACGGATCATATTTTTGTAGATGAGTTTCAGGATACTAACTTTCTTCAGTGGTCAATAATTAATAAGCTTACCGAGGAATGGAGATCCGGACTGGGAAGTAAAAGAGATGAAGGTATAATCCCCACATTGTTTATTGTCGGGGATGAAAAGCAGTCAATATTCGGCTTCCGAAGCGCGAATGTAGAAGTATTTGATACTGCGGTAGTGGAAATGAAAAAGTGGTATGGCAGCGGGTTTATATATGAACAGGTAAGCGAGAATTACCGGAGCGGTAAAGAAATTGTAGAGTATGTAAATAAAATATTCTCACGGATAATGACCAGAGGACGTTTTGAACCGAAATGGAGAACACAATATAAAAGCTTTGATTCTATCCGGAATGTTGCGGGGAAAGTTGAAATATTGGAAGTTCCTAAAGGGGAGAAGGACAGTCTGGCAGAGGCAAGAAAAGTAGCTGGACGGATAAGTGAACTTGTGGGGAAAGAAGATGTTTATACCAAAGGGGTTGACAATAAAGAAGTATCCGGAAAAATAAAAAAAGGGGATATTGCTGTACTCCTCAGGAAAAGAACGCACCTGGCTGATTTTGAAGAAGCTTTTTCGAAAGCAAAAATAGATTATGTTGTTGTAAACGGGCTCGGTTTTTATCAGCAGCCGGAAATCATCATTCTAAGATCTCTTCTTTTTACGCTGATTGAACCCACTGACGATTATAACCTTTATTTGCTTTTAAAAAGCCGTTTATTCTCACTGAAAGAAGAAGAGATAATAGATTTAGTTTCGAAAGAAGGAAAAACGTTATATGAAAAAATCAGAACAAATGAAAAGTTCAAAATAATTATAGAGCATTCCTTGATGCTTAACACAACTCCGTTAAATCAAATTTTGGAAAGTTTCATGGAAAAAGCAAAAGGCTGGAAGTATTTTTGGGAGCCTCAGAGATCGGCTAATATAAAGAAATTTATAGAAATTGTGCAGGAGTTTGAGACCAGAGGCGACTCTTTACAGGAGATACGGGCCTATTTTGAGGAAAGAGTAGATACTGATGAAGAGCCGAAAGCAAACTTGAACACTGAAGATACGGATGCTGTAAGGATAATGACGGTTCATACTGCAAAAGGTCTGGAATTTCCTGTGGTTTTCTTTGTCAGAATGGGTGAAGAGGTAAGGAGGGATAGAGATTATATACGGGTAAATGAGGGGAAGGATATGACCGGGATATTATATTGTCCGGACAAGGAAATAAGGGGAAAGATCTCTGAATTTGTTGAGCTTAAAATGAAAGAAGAGGAAGAAGAAAAAAGGATATTTTATGTTGCCGTGACCAGAGCAAGAGACCGCCTGATATTATCCGGCGTCAGGGATGAGAAGAATAAAGGGTTTTGGAAATACCTTTAATAAAACAAGCACTAATAACTAAATACTAAATTATAAACAATAACTAAGGTCAAAGTACTAAGTGATAAAAGTAAGGAAGTTTATTAGTATAAAGACAACGATTTTGTTTAAGATTTTATTATTAAGTGATTATTTAGGATTTAGAATTTTAATCTTAGTAATTGCTTTAATGTTACTGGAACTTCAGTATTCCAAAAGACTTTTCTCTGTGGAAGTCCGGGGTTTTGTTTTTGTTGGGGTGCCAGATATGATACTCATCATTTTTCACGCCATTTATCATGTTGTAATCTACTCTGTAAAGACCTATCTTCCATATCTCTCCGGGGACAGGGTAGCGTTTTAAGGCGGAGAAAGGTATTGCCATTTCGCAGGAAAAATACTTCCCTTTCTTTATAATAGTCTTTGTTTTAAAACCCTTTGCGCTCCATTTATTATTAAATTTTCTGTAGAAACTGGCGGCATAGTCAAGGTAATAGCCGCCGGCATTGACTTCAAAACCGAAATAATCTTTGTCTTTAGGATGGGGATCCAGAAAAATCTCTACAACATCGTCAAGACAGACAACACCTTTATAACCTCTGTCAATGTAGATGATGTCAATATCATAAGCAAGATAACCCACATACAAAAAATCATCATCTCTGCAGATACGGCATTCGGTTTTTTGGTGAAGATCTCCTGCTTTTTTCCAGGGAGTTTCAAAATCCGTAATTGGCTTTATCTTTTTCCAGGCAGGTTTATTTATATTTCCGTCAATTTTTATGGGCTGTCTAATATTTTTGCAAATATAAACTTTTTTTCTCATTATAACTCCTGAATATCAAAAAATCTTTTTTTAATATTTACCGTGTTTTAAAGCTGTTTCTATGAATATTTCATAATTTCTTGCCGTAATTGGAGAAAGCGGTACATTGATAGGTGCTGCGGTCGGCATAATAACATAACGGCCGCCTTCTTTTGCGTCTTTCATGCAGTCTTTTACAATATTTTCCATTTCCCCGGGTTTTGCGTTTTCCAGGTCCCTAAGCTGAATGTTTCCAAAGAGACAGAGTTTGCCTTTGCTTCTTTCTTTGGCTTCCTTAAGTAATATATCTCCGTTATGCGGCGCTTCAATAGGGTCAAGCCCGTCCGGGGCCATCTCAAGTATATGGTCAAAGACCCTGGCTATTTTGCCGTGAGAGTGAATACGCGCAAAATTACCGCTTTCTTTTATCAGACGTATGAATTCCTTGTCATATTTGCATACAAAGTCATGAAAATATTCAGGAGAAAGATAAGGCGGAGTTGCGTATTCCGGACCGCAGATCCTGAAGAGATAGCCTCTGTTTTTTATCTGTTTTAAAATATCTTTAAGATGTTCGAGTTGTGAAAAATAGAGTTTATCCAGCAGTTTTACGATATCTTCTGTCTGTGTAAGCGCTCTTATGGTAAACTCTCCAAATTCAAAGAGTTCCGCCGCTACGCAGATGGGATCCTCTATGGACAGTAAAATCATCCCTTTATCTCCAAGCTTTTTTTCTATTTCAAAAAGGCGGGAACAGTCAGGTTTTTCCTGTGTGTCGGGGATTGACATGTAGCGCTTGAGATCTTCGTCAGTTTTCAAAAAATGCTCAAGATTCCAGGTAGTATAAACATTGCTGTCGACGCGCGTGGTTCTCTTAATATCTCCTTCCGGAGTTTTAATTATAATATTAGAGATTGTGGAAATGCCTTCAGTTTTATTTTCAACAATGGTGTTTTTCCCAATGTAACTATTATCAAAAGAAACACTTGACATGTAGAGACAATCAGTCTTTTCCCTTACGAGATCCATTAGTTTTTTATAGGAAGGTTCTTTATTCTCAAAGGAATCAAAATTCCAGCCGTTTAACTCGTATGTTGAAACAGGTACCCGGTCCGGAATATTTCCCTTAAGTATGCAATGTAGTCTTTCTTTTGAGGTCATTTATTTTAGCTTTCTCTTTTTTTACTTTTTGTCCGGCTTTTTTAAATACTTCTAATTAAAACAAACGAGAATCAACCGTTAAGTTAATGATAGTTTATTCTATTAGAATAAGTGCTAAATGTCAATACATTGAAACATTGATTCCTCGTAATCTTTACGAAATTAAGAGATCCTGAATCCGGTTCAGGATGGCAGAAAACCTTAGGTAATGCCTCAGTTGTCGGTCTGTAAAAATAAAACAAATAAATTATAATTCATGAAATATTATATATTAAGAAGATGAAAAGAGTAATTGTTTTTACAAATTGAATTAACCCTGTGTGTATGCTATACTTTTAAAGTAAATATTCAAGAAGTCGTAAGTTGAGAGTTCTACGATTTCTTCTGATTTCCTGACGAGAAAAAGGAGAATACATGCCTGAGCTTAGAAAAGATCCTGTTTCCAACAGATGGGTTATTATTTCAACAGACAGATCTAAAAGACCGACCGATTTTATGGACACCTTCAAACATGAAAAAAAGGGGGGGTTTTGCCCTTTTTGCTATGGCAGCGAGGAAAAAACTCCGGGGGAAATTATAGCAATACGTCCCGCTCATACAGCCCGTAATACTCCGGGCTGGCAGGTAAGAGTTGTTCCAAACAAATTTCCGGTACTCAGGGTAGAAGGAGATCTTAACCGGCGCGGTGACGGTATGTATGATATGATGGAAGGTATTGGAGCCCACGAGGTTATCATTGAAACCCCTGAACATGATAAGAGCATGGCTGATTTTTCTTATGAACAGGTGCAGAAAGTTATCTGGACTTATAAAATGAGATCTCAGGATTTAAAGAACGATCTTAGGTTTGAATATCTTCTTATTTTCCGTAACTACGGAGATGCGGCCGGAGCAACTCTTGAACACCCGCATTCGCAGCTTATTGCCACGCCTATAATACCAAAAAGGGTTCTTGAAGAATATGGAGGAGCCAAGCATCATTATGAATATAAAGAGAGGTGTGTCTTCTGCGATATGATAAAACAGGAGATGAAAGACGGAACCAGGATAATACTGGAAAACAGACATTTTGTTGCGTTTGCTCCGTTTGCTCCGAGGTTTCCGTTTGAAACCTGGATACTCCCAAAAGTTCATAATGCGGATTTTATTACGATAAGCGAAGAGCAATCTTACGATATGGCGAAAATTTTAAAAGACACACTTTTAAAGATAAAAGGAGCATTAAATGATCCGCCGTATAATTATATAATACATACGGCCCCTCTTAGAAAGACCGAAGGTTATTTTAGCCACTGGCATATGGAGATTATTCCAAAACTTACAAAAGTGGCCGGCTTTGAGTGGGGTTCCGGATTTTATATTAATCCGACACCGCCGGAAGAAGCGGCAAAATATTTAAAAGAAGTGGAGATCTGATGAGTCTATTTAAAAGGCAGCAAATATATATTAATACTGATCTTCAGATTAAGATGTCCATTTTCCTTATAGTTCTTGTTTCGATAGAAGTTGTAATCTTTGGGGGAATATTTTCCTATGCTCTTTCCATGTCGCAGAAGGTTTCGGATAATATTTACAGGTTTTATGTAATACTTCTTTTATCCTTTGTCGGAATGACGCTTCTAAATATTTTTCTCGGAGTATTTTTATCACACAAGATAGCCGGTCCCATTTACGCTTTTGAAATGCGCATAAAAAACATTACTAACGGGGATATCTCCACTTTTGTGGATTTGAGAAAAGGTGATATGCTCCGTGATTTCGAAATATCTTTTAATGAAATGATGCATGCGTTAAGAAAAGCAGTAGCTGAGGACAGAAAGTGCCTGGATAGGATAAATAAAAAAATATCAGATCTTAATAAAAAGCTGGATAAAATAGGTGCAGGGAAAGAAGCAGAAGAAATGAAAATAAGTTTGAAAGAAATATCCGCAGATATGAAAGCTATAACGAGTTTCTTTAAAATTTAACCCTGTACCACTCTCTATGTTCGGGTGCAGAGTTAAACCCTATACCTGATTATGTACCTGAGTTTTACGAATGATACATGGGAATGTTTTAGGGTTGAAGCAGGAAAGGCTAACTGAAAAGGTAACTTAAATATTATACTTCGGGTAAAAAGGGAAAGCTAATGAAATTATTCGGGCCTCTTTTATTGTCCTTAAGTATCCTTTTGTCAAATGCTGCAGGAAGTTTAAACTCGCCTTCTGATTATCTGGACTACGGAATAGGCGCCCGCGCTGTTTCTATGGGAAAGGCCTTTGTCGGACTTTCTAATGATGTCACAGCGGTTTATTGGAATCCGGCAGGACTCGCCAGGGTCTACAATAATCAATTAGGCGTAGTTTATGGCAGTAATTTTGACGGTAGTAATATGTGTTTTGCGGGTTTTACCCAGCCTGTTGTATACTTTGGGACTTTTGCCGCGGGTGGTATTTATTATGCGTTCAAAAATGAAACTGTTTCAGGGGCCTATCTTTCCCTTGGTAAAGAATTTTACTCCTGGAGCCTGGGTCTCACTTTAAAAGGATTCAATCAGTCGTTTTCAAGTGGTACGGCTTTTGGTTTTGGCGCTGACGCCGGTATTTCTTTTTATGATCTTGATTTTTTAACTTTGAGCGGCGCGGTCATCAATCTTATTAAACCGACGTTTGCTCTTGATATTACACGTTCGTACCCTCTAACTCTAAGAGGCGGGGCGTGTATAAGCTTGTATGAACACAGGATTAACTTCACCATAGATATTGAAAAAAAAGAGAACGCGGAATTTTCTTTTCACGGCGGTATAGAGTACAAACCTTATAGTTATTTCAGTATCAGAGGCGGAATAAATCATACCGTGCCGACCGCCGGTTTTGGCCTGTCTTCCGGTAATTATTTTATAGATTTTTCTGTTACCTCCCTTTCTACATACTCGAATGATTTTAACCATCAGATAACCGCCGGTATAAAGTTTGGCTCCTTTGACATGGGAATTAAAGTCAGTCCAAAAACATTTTCTCCTGCGGGAAAAAATAAAACCGTTAAAATAACTTTTATTGGGGCAACTAAATATGGAACGAAAAGCTGGCAGGTTGCAATCAGAGATGTGAAAAGAAATATGATAAAGAAATTAGAAGGCAGGGATACTCCGCCTTTAAGTTATATCTGGGATGCAAAGCTTGAAAACGGTGATATGGTGAAAGACGGAGATTATGAAATAGAATTGACGCTGATAGATAAAGTAAATGAGATTGAAAGAGTTATCAATAACGTTACAGTTGATACCCGGATACCGAGCGCCGAATCAGAGCTGGAAATACAGTAATCCGAAATCCTGCGCAAGCAGAATATCAGACTTATTTAGGCGGATATCTTTACGGATTTTGGGTTAGATTCCACCGATTATAGAACTACAGGATTCCGCTGATTTAGAAATAGAAATATAGTGTATTAAAATCTTATTATTGCTTGGTTTTTAGGGAAAATAATAGATTATATATAATACTTGATGTATAATAGCTTATGACGTTATGCCAAAGAAATCCCCGAGCAGCCTGTCCGTCAGAGTTTCTGACGAGATTTCGCCCTTAGCGGAAATTTGGCATGAATAATTGAAAATCTCCTATGTAAGCTCGAAGAGGTTAATAACAGAAAGAATAGTAAGCCGGGAAAAGGTTTGTATCAGTGGAATCCTGTAGATTTGTAATCAGTGAAATCATAATCAAGAATAGCGGGGAAAGTTAGAAAAATATGGAAAAGATGCTTAAAATAATAATCATAGCCGGTCTACTCGGGGCTTCGATATACGGAGCTGACAAGCAGGCGGATAACCCTTCTCAGTCGCAGCTTACCGAGAAAGGGCAATATACAATTGCCTCAAAGCTTTATATTCAAAACGAAGATAAAAAGAATTCTTTTTATGAGTATAAAAGATTCATTCGATATTTTCCGGATTCTGATAAGGCACCAAAAGCCCAATTTATGCTTGGTGAATGTTTATTTACAGAAGCAATAAAAGCTTTTTCCCTTAAGCAAGTGAAGGATTTGAGATTAAAATCCAAAGTTGACGAAAAAGGTGTTGTTCTTCCCGAGGAAGTGCCGTTTATTCCGACCTTTGATAATGCGATAGAAGAATATAAAAAAGTAGGAGGTTACTCCAGAAACGAAGTAAGTGATGACGCTCTTTTTCGCATAGCGGAATGTTATTATAATAAGGGTAATTATGAAAAAGCTATAGAAACCTTCAGAGACCTTACGAATGTTTATTCGGATTCATATTTAAAAAGTGAAGCAATATACAGCATTGCGCTTTGCTGCCTTATTCGGGAGAAATGGGAAGAGGCCGCAAATGTGCTGGTACAGCTTGGAACCATGTATCCTGCCTATGCCGACAGTCCTAAAGTCCAGTTTGCTCTCGGGCTTATAGCATATTATAAAAATGATATAAGTGCTGCTTACGAGCGGTTCAAAAATGTTAAAACAGCGGAAGGCTATTATTATACCGGCAGGTGTCTGGACCTTCAAGGTAAGGGTTTTTCGGCAATAGTAAATTACAGAAAAGTAGTCATTGAGTTCCCAAAAAGCAATTATGTTGAGAGAGCATCTTACTCTATTCCCGAGTCCTTTTATTCGGCTACAGATTATTTCTCAGCGGCTAATTCTTACAGAAAATTCATGGATCAATTTCCCAAGAGCGCTTATAAAGCGTATGCCTCCTATAAAATCGGCTGCTCTTTCTTTCTTCAGAAAAATTATAACGAAGCAATTAAGGTTTTTGAAGACACCAGAAAAACCTATGCTGATATTGAGGTCGCTCCTGTTTCGGCGTATCTGATTGCCGAATCGTTAAGAAAACAGTCTAAGTTGAGTGAAGCAAACGTAAAATACGGCAGCGTCGTCACCGAGTATTTTAAAGAAAATGTAGCACCCTATGCTCAGTACAAAATCGGCTGGTGTTATTACACGGTTGGGGCCTATCCTATGGCGGCAGGGGCTTATGAACAGTATAACAGGGATTTTGACCGGCATGAACTATTCCCGTATTCACTTTATATGACAGCCAATAATTTTTACAAGGAGAAAAAATTCGCAGACTCTTCAAAATATTACGGAATGGTGCTGGACAAGATGCCGGCTACCAATCTTTATGAGGCCTCTCTTTGCCTGTTAAATGACAGCGAGTATGAGCAGCGTAATTTCGATCAGATAATAACCAACTATCAATTTATAGCCAATACTTTAAAACCTTCGGATAGTGTATGGAGAGCTCGTACGTTCCTGTATGTTGCAGATGCTTACTTCCGTTCGGGTCTTTATAAGGATGCACAGATGGTCTTTGATATGATCCGCAGGGATTTTAAAAATACTCCGGAAGCTGTTCATGCCCAGTCGGGAATGTCTTATGTCTCAAATGCAACAGGGAAATATGATATGGCGGAGAAAGAAACAAAAAAAGTATTAGAGTCTTTTGATCAGGAAGAAACAAAAGACACTCATGATAAGATGGTTACACAGTCGCAGTATGAGATCGCCGACAGTTTGTTTAATCAAAAAAAATATACTGAAGCACTTTCTCTTTATGAGAAGTATGCTAATGACAATTCGGAAGATGTTCTTGCCCCTGAAGCGCTTTATAGAAGCGGACTTTGCTACTACCGTCTTGAATACTACAGTAATGCAATTAAATCCTGGGAAAACCTTGTTGAAAAATACAAAAACGATAAAAAAGCCCCGGAAGCTCTTTATCAAGTTGCCGATACCTACTTTAGAGCGCAGAAATACACAGAAGCGGTCACGGCTTTTAGAAAACTAATTGCCAATTATTCCGAGGCAAAGTGGGTAAAAGACGCACAGCTTAGAATCGGACAGAGTTATTATAATGCAAGAGAATATGACAGTGCCATGAAGGAATTTAAAAAATACCTTGATCTCTATCCTGAGGATGCGCAGGTCGCGGATGTTATAGAATCCCTTGAGTCGGCAACAAAAAAGAAGGTCGAAGCTTCTGCTGCGGCGGTAACCGCCGGCACAAAAACAACGGCAGCCGGTGCTGATACGGAAAATCCTGTTTCGGAATCCATAGATACCTTAAAAAGTATTCTTGTAAAATATCCGAATTCGAAGATTGCAGGAGAGATACAATTTAAAATAGGCCGCAAATATTATGATGATAAGAAATATGATAAAGCGGCTGAGGAGTTGTTAAAAGTCATAATGGATTATCCGGAGACTTCCTCTGCGGGAGGAGCTCATTTCTTTCTTGCGGAATCTTACTATAAATTGCAGAATTATGAAGAAGCACTTTCGGCTTACCGCAGGTATATAAATAATTTTTCTGCGGATGAATACGTCATTGATGCATTATTTCATTCGGCGACTTCCAACTATAATCTGAAATTATTTGCGGATGCCGCACTGTCTTATAAGGAAATACTAAAGAAATTTCCGGAATCTGAGTTTGCCTCTGCGGCGATGTTTAACATGGCTTTAGCCTACAAAAAGGCAAATAAGCTTGAAGAGGCGGCGGCAACCTATACGGAGTTTAATAAAAAATACCCGGCGGATCAAAATGCGCTTTCTTCACTTTCTGAAGCGGCAAATATTTATCAAAAACTTAAGAGATTTGACCTTGCTTTGGAGTCTTACAGAAAATATCCTTTTAAAAACGGTGATGAAGCAAGTCTAGAGATTCAGTATCAGATTGCGGAATGCTTTATGAAGCAGGATAAAAATGATGAAGCGGAGAAAGAGCTTATTAAACTTGGTGAAATGGAGCCAAAATCAGGGGCCTGGCGTCTTACAGGCCTGGCTAAGCTTGCGGAGATATATGAAGAAAAGAAAAAAATTGATGAAGCAATAAATATATATAATGATATTATAAAAAATGCAGGGAAGGATGAATGGATAAATGCGGCAAAACTCAGGATTGAATCGATCAAAGCGCAGCTCAAGGAACAGGGGAAGTAAGAAAAGTAGAGAAAGCAAGGACAGTAGAAGCAGTAAGGGAAGTTGAGCGAAGTATTAAATATCAGAACCTTAATTCTTCGCGAAATCCGCCTAGGCGGAAGCAGGGAAAATAACCGAAGGTTAGATGTTTGGATGTTTAGACGGTTTGCAAAATCAAATCCGAAAGAGAAAAAGATATAAGGAATAAATCGTGGAAAGGAATTTAAACAAAGAAGGTGGCAAAATGACAAAAATAAAAAAGCAGCCTTGGTACGGGATATTAATGGCGTTCACGGTAATTATGACTTTATCTGCGGTAATAACACTGATCCCGGATGCTGCTGCAAGCAAGCTCTGCCCTCTGGGTTATAAAGCGCATTGCTCTTTTACTCCCTGGAGCACAATAATCTCACTCTTTCTGGCTATGATCTCGTGCAAAATAAGATCAAAATGGTTTACTATAAAGAGCAATGACTAAGAGCAAAGCACTAAATTCTACTCGACAACAAAAACCAAATACTTAATAATTAAATCTTAAACTAAATCGTTGTAATTGTTTTAATAAACCTCCTTATGTTTAGTGCTTATGATTTTAATCTTATTGTTTAGTTATTAGTGCTTAGTTCTTAATTATTTATTACTGAAAGGATGATATGTCCATTGCCAACAAGAAGAAATATTTATCTGAAGTAAAATCTATTATGCGTTCCAAGTGGCCTGCTAACCGTACTGTTAATATTGTGTGTCACGGGCACAGTGTTCCTTCTGGATATTTCAAAACCCCTTTTGTCGATACTTTTAATTCTTACCCGCACCTCCTGCATCTTGCTCTAAAGAAAAAATATCCTTATGCCGTGGTGAATGTGATAGTCACCGCCATAGGCGGGGAAAACTCCAAAAGCGGGGCGAAGAGATTCAAAAGGGACGTCCTAAGTCTAAAGCCGGATGTTGTAACCATAGATTACTCTCTGAATGACCGGGGACTTGGGCTCAAACCTGCGAAAAAATACTGGAACTCTATGATAAAAAAGGCTAAAGTGGCCGGGATAAAAGTGATACTTCTTTCACCCACCGGGGATTGGACGGAGAACCTTGAAAATGAAAATAACCGGCTTAATCTACACGGGTTGCAGGTAGAAAAGCTTGCAAAAGAAAATGGAGTCGGGTTTGTTGACAGTCTCAAAATCTACCGAAGGCATATTAAATCCGGAAAAAATTTAAGACAGCTGCTCTCCCAGATCAACCACCCGAACGCAAAAGCCCATAAAATGATAGCAAAACAGCTGTCAACGTGGTTCTAACCCAAAAATACCATTTGCTCAAACTTGGATACAATATTAATGTGCATTCAACCCGGGTAAGGTGACTGTCCTGCTCTTTGGGACTGTCACCTGCCTGAATTACATAAGAAGCAGTCTTCAATGTAATTGTTGCGGCAAAAGAATCAAGTAGGACATTTAAGAACTTCAAAAGGTACCTGCAAAGATCTTGTCTTCCCGGTATTTCGAAGACAAAACAACTTTATATTTTTCTGTAAAAGTAGTAATAATAAGCTACATATAACTGGGTGTTTCATAAAAAAGGAAAAAGAAAATGAACCGTAAAACTATCAAAACACGTAGTCTGAAAATAAAATATCCAAAGCTGGCAAAAGAATGGCATCCTGTAAAAAACGGTAAACTGACTCCCCGTGATATTACTCCGGGAAGCGGCCGGAAAGTCTGGTGGAAATGCGTGAAAGGGCATGCCTGGGAAGATACGATATCTCATCGGCGCAGAGGGGATGGCTGTCCGTATTGCAGCGGTCACAGGGTTTGCAAAGAGAATTCTCTTGCGGCAAAAAACGGTAAGCTGGCAAAAGAATGGCATCCTGTAAAAAATGGAAGCTTGACTCCGCGTGATGTTGTGAATGGTTCCAACAGAAAGGTGTGGTGGTCCTGTGAAAACGGGCATGAATGGCAGACAAATGTAGGTGATAGAAGTATTGGAGGAAGAGGCTGTCCATATTGCAGCGGAAATAAGTTTTCCAAAGAAAGAAGCCTCGCGCTTTTATATCCGGAAATAGCCGGAGAATGGCATCCCAGAAAAAATGGTAAACTGACTCCTTTTGAGGTCAGCTCAAAAATAGTATTAAAAGCCTGGTGGAAATGCAGCAAAGGGCATGAATGGAATGCGAGAATAGCCAATAGAACCTCTCTTGGGCGCGGTTGTCCTTACTGTTGTAATCAGAAAATTGATAAGAACAATTGCCTTGCCGCTGTAAATCCAAAGCTGGCAAAAGAATGGCATCCTGTTAAAAATGGAGAATTGACCCCTTATGATGTGCCTCCGGGGGCTGGCAGAAGAAAAGTCTGGTGGATTTGCAAGTCTAAGCATGTCTGGAAAGCAGTAATTGCCAGTAGAAATGCCGGTGCCGGATGTCCATATTGTTCACACTTTAAAGCAAGTCCTGAGACTTCTCTTGCCGTATTGAACCCAGGGCTGGCAAAAGAATGGCATCCGACAAAAAACGGGGAATTAACTCCTTGTGATTTGACATCCGCGTCTAGCAGCAAAGTCTGGTGGAAATGTAAAAAAGGCCATGAATGGAATGCTGCAGTTTCCAGCAGGAGTAAGGGATCGGGTTGTCCTTATTGTTCGGGGTATAAAATAGCGAGGGAGGCAAGTCTTCAGGTCTTGAATCCCCTGTTGGTTCGGGAATGGCATCCTTCTAAGAATAACAGTTTTACACCTTATGAGGTTTCACCGGTATCTCAGCATAAAGTATGGTGGATTTGCAGTAAAGGCCATGTTTATGAAATGTCAGTACAGAAAAGAAATAAAGGGGTCAAATGCCCGTATTGTGAGAATAGGAAAGTTTGTGACGATAATTGCCTTGCTACAGTAAAGCCTGAACTTGCAAAAGAATGGCATCCTGTAAAAAATGTAAAATTAACTCCAAAAGATGTAACCCTGAGCTTCTCAAAAAAAGTCTGGTGGAAATGTAAAAGCGGACATGAATGGGAAGCTCCAGTAAGACTTAGAAAATACTACGGCTGCAAGGAATGTTATATAGCTTTGATGGCTTCCCTGCGGAACCGGGGAGGGTCCGTAGGCGGAGGAATAGCGGGAGAGCTGACTCAAAAACTGAGAAGAAGGACGACAAAAGGTTCAAAATATAAAGGTGATGTCAGTATTAACGCACCTTTTAAAAATCTGGCAAAAATATTAAAGAAATCAACAGGAAATGATTAAACACGTTATCCCGGGGTAAACCCTGCAAACCAGGTGTTGCGCTCCTCGCGGGCTCTTGGATTGAAACGTTGCAATTTAGGTATTATGTCTTCCATAATTAACTGCTTCTTTAAATTGTTCCTGCATATAGATTATCTTGCCGGTTGACGGTTTCTTTTTTGCGCGGTGATAAATATACTTTACTTTGCTTTCACATTAGGAAATTAGAGAATTAAAGAGTATTTGCAAAAAGCGTATATAATATGGTAAAATCAGGGGTAAATTGTATGTTTGGAGGCGCTAGATGAATATAGATTTTTTAGAGATATTTAAATCAAGTTTTACGCTTGTTATATTACTGCTTTGTTCTGTCCTGGCGGTTACTGCTTTTATCGAAAGATGGTGGTACATTAGAAAGTGCAGTATTGATACAAGCAAGTTTATGGAAAAAATAGAGTTGTTTATTGAAAAGAATGCCTACGATGAAGCTATAACACATTGCGATAAAAATCCTGTTCCAATATCAAATGTAATAAGAGTGGGAATAATAAACAGGAAGAAGGATAAAGCTGATATAGGCGAACTGATGGAATCTAAGAAGATGGAAGAAAGAGTAAAAATGGACAGCTGGCTTGGCATTCTCGGAACGCTTGGTAATGCTTCTCCTTTTATCGGACTCTTTGGTACAGTAGTCGGAATTATTAAAGCATTCCAAGATCTGGCAAAATCAGGTTCAGGCGGACCGACTATAGTTGCAAAAGGTATTGCGGAAGCTCTTGTTGCAACTGCCGGCGGTCTGGTGGTCGCAATTCCCTGTGTAATAGCTTATAACTATTTCCAGCGCAAAATAAAAGTAATGACTGTAGAGGTTGATGTTGCAATGAAAAGATTACTGGTATATCTGAATAAATAGCTGACCTTCCGGAAACAATAAATCCTTTTAAAGGCGAATAATTATGGATTACAGTAAAACAATAAATCTTCCAAATACTTCTTTTCCCATGAAAGCCGGGCTGCCTCAGAGGGAGCCGGTAATACTTGATATCTGGGATAAGGAAAAACTTTACGAACTGATACGCGAAAAAAGAGCGGGGAATGAAAAGTTTATCCTGCATGACGGGCCGCCTTATGCTAACGGCGATATTCATGTCGGTACTGCTTTAAATAAAGTACTGAAAGATATGGTGATAAAATATAAAACTATGAAAGGTTTTGACTCTCCCTACATTCCCGGTTGGGACTGTCATGGTATGCCTATTGAACATAAAGTAACGGAAAAACATAAAATTGAACACACCAAAGAGGGCTTGCTGAAATTCAGAGGAGCTTGCCGTGATTATGCCTTAAAGTATGTCGAAATTCAGAAAAAACAGTTTAAGCGGCTGGGAATACTCGGAGAATGGGAAAAGCCTTACTTGTCTCTGGATCATAATTACGAAGCGGCTATCGTCGGAACCTTTGCGCGCCTTGTAAAAGAAGGTTATATTTACAAAGGCCTGAGACCCGTACTCTGGTGCATGACGCACAAAACAGCTCTGGCAGATGCTGAAGTGGAATATGCAGATGAAACTTCCCCGACAGTTTATGTTAAATTTCTTCTTAAAAATAATATTAAAAATATCTGTCCGGAAACTGACGGGAAAAAAGTAAGTTTACTTATCTGGACAACTACCCCTTGGACGCTTCCGTCCAATCTGGCTATTTGTCTTAATCCTGATATTGATTATGCCGTTGTAAAAATAAAAGATGAATATATAATTCTTGCCGCCAATCTTGTAAATACAGTTCTGGAAAAAGCAAAAATTACCGGTTTTACCGTGGTAAAAACAGGTGTTAAAGGCGCAGTTCTGGAAAAGCTTAAATACTTTCATCCGTTTATGGGGTGGGAAGGTCTTGTGATACTTGGCGGGCATGTTACGGATCAGGACGGTACAGGCTGCGTGCATACGGCTCCCGGACACGGAGAAGATGACTTTTTTATTGCAAAAAAATACGGTATAGCCCCGCTTAGCCCGCTTGATGATGCCGGCAGATTTACCTCAGAGGTTAAGCTTTTTGAAGGAAAGAAAGTATTTGAGGCGGATCCTCTGGTGATTGAACTTTTAAAAGAGAAAGGGGTCTTGCTCTATGAAGAAAAGATAATCCACTCCTACCCTCATTGCTGGCGCTGCAGAAAGCCTGTTATTTTCAGAACGACGGAACAATGGTTTTTGAATGTTGAACATAAAGATCTGAGAAAGAAGATGATTGCTGCTGCCGGGGGCGTAAAATGGTATCCGGCTGTAGGGGAAAACAGGCTGAAAGGCATGCTTGAAAGCCGGCCTGACTGGTGTCTTTCGAGACAGCGATATTGGGGCGTTCCAATCCCTGTTATATACTGCGAAAAATGCTTTGAACCGGTTCTTGAAGAAGGGGTATTGAGCAAAATTACCGGCATTATAGGAAAAGAAGGGAGCGAAGCGTGGTTCTCCCGTGAAACATCGGAATTCCTTCCGGAAAAATATACCTGCAAAAAATGCGGAAGTTCGGAGTTTAAAAAAGACACAAATATCCTGGATGTCTGGTTTGACTCTTCCTGTTCTCATTTTGCAGTTTTAAAAAATAACCCGAAGCTTGACTGGCCTTGCGAGATGTATCTTGAAGGTTCGGATCAGCATCGAGGATGGTTTCAGGTTTCGCTCATTACTGCGATGGCACTGGAAGGCAAGCCTTCTTTTAAAAATGTTTTAACTCACGGTTATGTCGTGGACGGTGAAGGCAAAAAAATGTCAAAATCCCTCGGTAATTTAATTACGGGGGAAGAGGCCTGCAAAAAATACGGCGCTGATATAGTCCGCCTCTGGGTGGCGGCTTCTGATTACACCGATGATATCCGTTTTTCGGATGAGATACTTGCCAGGCTTATGGATGCCTACAGGAAAATAAGAAATACGGCGAGATACTTAATCTCCAATCTTTATGATTACAGGCCGGGGGAAAAAGATCCCTCCTATGAGCAGCTTACAGATCTGGATAAATATATGCTTCACCGGCTGGAAGAAGTAATAAAAGAATCAACCGGACATTATGATGAATATGAATTTTATAAATTCTATCAGGCAATCTATAATTTTTGTGTGGTAGATTTAAGCTCTTTTTATATGGATATTCTAAAAGACCGCCTTTATGTGAATGCTTCTGATTCTATTATCCGAAAAGGTTCTCAATTTGTTATGTATAGAATACTGACGGCGTTGACTAAAATGACGGCGCCGGTCCTTGTTTATACTTCTGAAGAGATATGGCAGGAACTCAGAAAAATAGGCGTGCCTGAGAAAAGTGTGCATGCTTCTGATTGGCCTGTGGTTTCCGAAAAGTATATAAACAATGAGATAAAAACAAAGTATGAAAAAATAATAGCGCTTCGATCGGAAACTCTGAAACTGCTTGAGGTTCTCAGGAATACAAAAGTAATCGGTCATCCGTATGAAGCAAAAGTTGTTGTAAATACGGCTTCTGACGGGGATTTTATGCTTTATAAACAATATGAAAAAGAATTGCCGGGTATTTTCATAGTTTCGCAGGTGGAAGTTATAAAAGCGGATAAGAACCTTGTAGAAGTAAAAAAGGCGGATGGTGTTAAATGTGAAAGGTGCTGGAATTTCAGCGCTACAGTGGGAAAAGACAGCGCGCATGCCTCTCTATGTGAAAGATGCGTGACGGTTCTCAAGGAGACTAAGCAATACTGACTTTATGTGGATTTACTTTGTAATAACAGGGGTTATTTTACTTGATCAGGCGGTAAAATATTTTGTGCAGCACCGCATGTATTTAAACGAATCCATTTCTGTAATTGGAGAGATTTTTCGTATTACCTATATTATGAACAAAGGCGCTGCTTTCGGTATGCTTTCGGATTTGGATGCGAGAATCCGTATACCTTTTTTTCTTATCATTGGTTTTTGTTTTCTCGGGTTTGTCTTCTATTACTTTAAGAAAATACTTGTAGAGGGTGTTCTTGCCCGGCTTTCTTTTTCTCTTATTATAGGCGGTGCAGTGGGAAATCTGATTGACAGGATCACTTTTCAGGGTCAAGTCAGGGATTTTATTGAATTGGGGATAAATGCCCGGTACAAATTCGCGGTATTCAATATTGCCGATGCTGCAATTTCGACAGGGGTTTGTCTGCTTATAATACATTTCATGACAGGCTCTAAAAAGGAACAAAATGTATCCTGAACTTTTTAAAATAGGTTCTTTGACCATATACTCTTACGGTTTATTTGTAGCCATAGGATTTTTAGCCGCTACTTATATCGCGGGACGCCGTGCCAAAGCAGCCGGAATTCTGCCCGAAAAAATAATGGATATAAATATTTATACTTTTCTGGCGGGCATAATAGGGGCCAGGATTCTATATGTGTTGACCGAGTCAAAATATTATATGAAGTCTCCGGGAGAGATACTTAAAATCTGGGAAGGGGGTTTGGTGTTTTACGGGGCACTTATCGGAGGAGTACTCTTTTATTTCTGGTATGTAAAAAGGCAAAAACTTGACGCTTTGCTTGTCGGGGATATTATAATTCCGGCGGTAGCTCTCGGGCAGGCGATAGGCAGGCTGGGTTGTTTTATGAGGGGGTGCTGCTATGGCAGGGAGAGTAATATATTTGGGATTGTCTTTAAGGATATCAGAGAACCCCGCATTCCGACACAACTGATAGAATCAGCTGCAGTTTTAGCCGTCTTTTTCTTTCTTACATATAGAAAGCCTAAATTTAAAGGGGAGATATTTGCTTTATATTTAGTAATGTATGGAACAGTAAGGTTTTTAATAGAGTTTTTAAGAGGAGATGAAAGAGGTCCTGTATTCTTTAATCTGCTCTCGGTCTCGCAATTTATAAGCCTTTTTGCTGTTCTCGCAGGCGTTATTTTTTACAGGCGTTTTAAAGCAAAAAACACCTGATGCAAAATATTGTTTTTGAAACAGAAAAAAATGAAACAGGAAAAAGGGTGGATATAATAGCTGCAAAGCGGAGCAATAATTCCAGGGCTGCAACCGGGCGCTGGATTTCAGCGGGAACTGTTCTGGTAAACGGCAAACCGGTAAAACCAAGTTACAAGCTTAAAGAAAATGATACCGTTGTTATTAATATCCCAAAACCCGTACCTTTGGATCTTATCCCGCAAAACATCTCACTTGATATTATATATGAAGATAATGATATCGTAGTTGTCAATAAACCGGCGAAAATGGTGGTTCATCCTGCGGCAGGAGTGCCTGACGGCACTTTAGTCAATGCCCTGCTCTTTCATTGTAATAAATTATCAAAAGAAGGAGGAGTCGTCCGCCCGGGGCTGGTACACAGGCTGGATAAGGACACTTCCGGAGTGATAGTTGCCGCAAAGAATGACTATGCGCATAGAACAATTTCCAAACAATTTAAAGATAGGAAAGTTGACAAAATCTATAAGGCTCTGGTATGGGGGAATTTTGAAATAAAAAGCGGGTATATTGATGTTCCGATCGGAAGAAGCGAGTCAGACAGGAAAAAAATCGGAGTAAAGACAAAAAAAGCCAGAGATGCCTATACAGAATACAAAGTCCTGGAACAATATGAAAAAACAGCCTTACTTGAAATAAAAATAAAAACAGGCAGAACGCATCAGATAAGAGTTCATCTGGCGCATATCAAACATCCCGTTGTAGGTGATGCTGTCTACGGAAAAAAAGACGCAAATATTGACAGACAAGCATTACACTGCTTTTTCTTAAGCTTTACTCATCCTGTTACAGGAAAAAGAGTGGAATTTGAAGCAGAATTACCTGAGGATATTAAAAAAGCCGTTATGTTTTACTCGGTTTGGAAATAACGGAGGGGCTTTGAAAATAGAATAAAATGAATGAATTTCCAAGTATTATGCTTGGAAAGAGTGTTTATATCCGGAACTGACTGCCTGGATATAAGAATACAATTGACTATCAAAAATATTTAAAGTAAAATTGAAAAGCATCATTGAAGAAATAGTCTGATTTTTACAAAGAAGAAAAAATATGATACCTGTTGTTTGGGTATTAAAGTAAGAAAAGGGGGAATATTCGATGGCAGACTTTAAGGAAATTTCTGACGCAGTAATAAAAGGGCAGGCACCAAAAGTGAAGGAGCTGGTACAAAAAGCAGTAAACGAAAAGGTTACTGCCAGCGATATTCTTCAAAAAGGTCTTATTGTCGGGATGGGTTTTATCGGAGAAAGATTCAAAAAGAATGAGGTCTATGTCCCGGAAGTTCTTATTGCAGCGAGAGCTATGAAAGCAGGTATGGAAATATTAAAACCCCTGCTTGCAACTGCAGGTGTTCAACCTCTCGGGGTGGTTGTTCTGGGTACCGTAAAAGGCGACTTGCATGATATTGGTAAGAATCTTGTAGGAATGATGCTTGAAGGCGCGGGTTTTAAGGTTGTTGACGTTGGTATTGATGCGTCTCCGGAAAAGTTTATTAATGCGACGAAAGAAAGCAAAGCATCCGTTATTGCTATGTCAGCGCTTCTTACCACTACCATGGTAGCCATGAAATCGGCTATTGAAGAACTGAAAAAAGCAGGTGTTACTGCGAAAGTAATGATCGGCGGCGCTCCGGTTACTCAGGCTTATGCGGATGAAATAGGAGCTTCGGGCTATGCGCCTGATGCTGCGAGCGCGGTTGACAAAGCAAAAGAATTATTAAAAAAGTAATTGATCAGTTATTTAACCGTATGAGTGGGGATAAAAGCTCCACTCATACTTTTTTTAAGGGGCTATGACAATAAAAAATGGGGACATACTTTTTGGAAATATAGAAAAACTTTTATCTTACGGCGCATTTGTTGCCCTTCCTGAAGGTAAAAGCGGACTGCTTCATGTTTCGGAATTTAAAACGGGTTTTATCGGAAATATCAAAGACCATCTAAGTGTCGGACAAGAATTAATGGTGAAGGTAATTGGTATAAATGAGGAAGGAAAGATTTCTTTGTCTTTGAAGGCTCTTGAGAAAACAGATTCTTTGGCGCTTTCTTCAACGGAAGAAATAAGACCTTCCCGGTTGTTTGGAAGGACCGGAACGGCGATAAATGAAGATAAAGATTTTGACGAACAGCTGAAAAAGTTTTCAAGAAGGAATATGGAAAAAACAGCCGATATTAAAAAGCAATTCTACGGAAAAACAGGAAAACGCCGCAAATAGCAGTTGTGAAATGAATGAAAACATTTGCTTCAAGTATTTTAATCGAGATATGTCAGTAATAATTTAAAATATTTCATTGTGCATTCGCATCTTTCAAGATATCTGTTACCCTATTGCCTCTTCCTTTTTCTTAAATTTCGACAGATACTATGAGTTGACCGATACAATGACCTGCTCCAAAATCCTTGTAGAATTTAACGCCGGCGCGAACATGGTATTTATTGACCCGGCAAAAGGCCCTATCTTCTACGAACAGTCCAGACGGGAAAACAATCTTAGTGTTACCCGAAAGATTCTGGAACACAATAAGACCATAAAGGAAAAGTCCGTAGTAATTATCGGCTGGTGGATGCCTCTTATCCTGGTAGAACAGGAAAAAGACAGATTGTTGCAGAATTCGGACATAGAGTATATTTACTATCCCGATGAAACCTTGATTAAGGACTGGCAGACCAAGAATATCAAAGTCTATTACATCTCCGATCTGAAAAGATTCATAAAGAAGATGGGGAAGATAGACATAGAGATAAACGCAAATATGCCATTATTGAGAGCCTGTTTCTACGTCAGTCGAGTTAAAATAACATTTCTCACATTAAAGTATTACGGCTACAATTTCCTTATAAATGTTATAAACTCATTAATATCAGTTTATCGTCATACATTCGCGCATTGCAGTACTCTTATTCGCTTGAAAAAGTGTTAATTAATACATTTATTCAATTGAAAAAGTGTGATTTGTGGTGTAAAATGTTGTATCAATAAAGCTTTATGGGTGAAGATGGAGGTCGAAATGAAAAGATCAGCAATGAAGGAGCTTTTAGAATGGAAAAAAAAGACGGGCCGTAAGCCTTTAATAATCAGGGGTGTCCGTCAATCCGGTAAAACCTGGCTTATGAAAGAGTTTGGAAAAACCCACTTTAATAGCTTTTCCTATATAAACTTTGACAATAATTCAAGAATGCAGAAACTTTTTTCCGGAGATTATGACATCAAGCATATAATAAGCGGACTCGAACTGGAATCCGGAGTTAATATTAACCCGGAAAACACACTGATTATACTGGATGAAATCCAGGAGTGTGCCTCTGCCATCTCCTCGCTAAAATATTTCAACGAAAACGCCCCGGAATATATGATAGTTGCCGCAGGAAGTCAACTTGGAATAGCCCTTCATAGCGGTGCTTCGTTTCCTGTCGGAAAAGTAGAATTCCTTGAACTTTTCCCGATGAGTTATTTTGAATTTATCAGAGCTGCAGAAAAAGAAAAACTTCTGGGTCCGGTTGATGCCGGTGATTTTGGTCTTACAAATGCATTTAGCGATAAATATATTGAGCTCTTGCGCAATTATTATTTTACAGGCGGCATGCCGGAAGCGGTTGCAGAGTTTATTAATACCGGGAGTTATGAAAAAACAAGACAGATACAAAAGAATATACTGCTGGCGTATGAACAGGATTTTTCAAAGCACATTCCGGCGGGTGTTGTTCCAAGACTACGCATGCTGTGGAACTCCATACCTGCCCAGTTATCAAAGGAAAATCATAAATTTATTTATGGGCTTATCCGTCACGGTGCAAGAGCTAAAGAGTATGAAACTGCTTTAACCTGGCTGAGTGATTACGGTCTGAGCTCGGGAGTAAAAAGGATAAGAAAACCCGGTATTCCCTTAAAAGCTTACGAGGATAACTCGATATTTAAACTTTACATTTCTGATGTGGGATTGCTCGGAGCCTTGTGCGGGCTAGATGCGAAGAGTCTGCTTGAAGGTAATAGGATCTTTACGGAATTTAAGGGTGCTCTTTCTGAACAGTATGTTTTTCAGGAACTTAAAACACTTAAAGATATTCATATTTCCTATTGGACTGCAGAAAAAGGTTTGGCTGAAGTTGATTTCATAGTTCAGTCGGAGGGTAAAGTTATCCCGTTCGAAGTTAAAGCAGAAGAAAACCTTAAAGCAAAAAGTCTTAGATCCTACCGTGATTTATATAAACCCTCGATTGCCGTGCGCGCTTCGATGTCGGGATTCAAGAAAGATCAGGGATTGCTCAACATTCCTTTATATTTAATCTCCTGTTTTCAGCGTATTATCAGGCAATGAAAGGAATTTCTTGAATTATTTATGCTAACAGATTGCTGAAAAACTCTTTTTAAGATTTTTTCAGCTGCAATTTTTATCATTTTACCCGCCATTCGAGAGCAAATGGCGAGGTATCAGGCTGCTTAAAGTCCATTATTTTAGTTTTTCAGCAGCCTGCTAAGTGTTTTTGCGGTTTAAAGGAGGTTTATGAAGGAAAAAAAAGTTAAAAAAGTAGAGAAAAAATACGCTAAACCTTTATCTGTTGTTCAAATTGAAGAGCACAGTAACGGGTATGTAATAACTTATCCTAATCCTGCTGATGAAGGTTATATTGCGGATGTATTCGAGACAAAAGAAGGATTGTCAGATAACCCTGGATCAAACGAGGATTGTAAAAAAGCAAGGGATCTTATTTTCAATATTATTAATGCGCTGGGTCTCTCCGGATATTATTTTGATATTGAATGCCATGGAAAATACGATTATACTTCCGAAGAAAAGAGTTAAAAGGCAATTTAACGTGAAAACTATCGACTTTTTAAGGGATTTATTGTATATTGGTAAGACCTTTTATAGAAAGAGTTCTTGAAAATAGAAAATCGAAAATGGATCGCAATTGGCCTTACCTTGGTCTAATTTCGACTATCGATTGCTCAATTGCTCTGTAAATTTTGCTTTACAAAATTTACGCCGGGGTGGTGAAATAGGTAGACACAAGGGACTTAAAAGCTTAAATAGCTGTTCTGTCGCTTTCCATATAAATGACAAAGGATTCAGCCAAATATGCCTTAATTGAAAGACTAACATTAAAATTTGGAGGTGTAGAATGAGATTAATTCAAAAACTAATCATGGGATTTATTAGTGTTGCTTTATTGATGTTAGTTGTTAGTATTGTTGCTGTATTATTTGACACCAGAATTGAAAAAAACATTGAGAATATAATAGAGGGAAATATTAAAGAAGTAATAGGGACAACCGAAATTAACATACTTAGGGGACAGCGACGTTTAATATTGACAAATGCCGGTAAGTGGGGAAATAAGTATAACCGGAATAAGAGGATACTTTGATATAAGCGGGAAGGAATGGAAAGATTATATCAAAGTTAAGGATGCTTCGGGGTTTGTAGGCGAAATAACGAAAGCAACGAATATGAGCAGGTCAGTGGGCTCTGATGTCCCCATGACACCTAGATGCTTAATACAATTTGCTCAAAGCATTGAGTAAATTGTTGACACCAAAAACGATAAAATGTTATAATCCGAAATGATAAGATATGTAAGAAAAGAACTATATACCAAGCTGGCTAAAAGAATAGCAGACAATTCGTGGCTAATACAGGCGATTGTCGGACCGAGGCAGATCGGGAAAACAACACTGGTATTGCAGTTATGCGCAGCAATGAAAGAACACAGTATTTATAAGACTGCGGATGCGCCGGTTATCCCGGAGGAAAAATGGATTGACGAATGCTGGGCGGAAGCAAGAAACCTGCTTAAAAACAAAAAGCGTGTATTACTTGTAATAGACGAAATTCATAAAATAGAGAAATGGAGTAATGCGGTAAAAAGAAACATTGATTATGATAATAAAAATGGAAATAAAATTAAGGTAATAATACTGGGTTCGTCATCACTGTTAATGCAGAAGGGCTTAACCGAGAGTTTAGCCGGGAGATTTGAATTACACAAGCACCATCATTGGTCGTATCGCGAATGCAGTGAGTGTTTTGGGTTAAGCTTGAAACAGTACTTGTATTTTGGAGGATACCCCAAGGCATTAACATTTTATAAGGATCAGGAAAGATGGTCCGCATATGTAAGAGATTCAATAATAGAAACTGTAATATCAAAAGACGTATTGCTTATGTCTAGTATCAGCAAACCTGCGCTATTGAGGCAGGTTTTCGGGTTGTGCGCGTCTCATCCGGCTCAAATAGTAAGCTATCAGAAGATGATCGGCCAACTGAACGATGCAGGGAACACAACGACTGTGGCATCATACATAAACGTACTGTCGAGTGCATTTATGGTAACTTCTCTGGAAAGATACAGTGGAAGCAAAATTAAACAAAAAGGTTCTATCCCGAAAATAGTGCTCTTTGACAACTCAATAGCAAATGTTTTGTCTGGCCGGGATTATAAAGCCGCAACACAAGATACTGAGCATTGGGGGCATCTTGTGGAGAACGCCGTAGGCTCAGTGCTTTATAGCCTGTGCAAAGAAAAAGGAGCAGAAATATTTTATTGGCGGGAAAGGGATTACGAGGTAGATTACATTGTAAAATACGGGGATAAGCTTATTGCAATTGAAGTAAAATCCGGAAAGAAGATAAAAGACCTTTCAGGATTAAATATATTCAAAGACAGGCATGAAAAAGCAATATCACTGGTTATTTCCTCCACAAAAGAGCATATAGAAAATCATAAAATAATAGACTTAGAAGAATATTTATTAAACCCAGAAATAGTATTTAATATACGGTAATAGTTGTGGGCGACAATTTGTGGGCTGAAAAACAGAGTCAAGATGGCAGAAATCTGGCAGTTAGACAAGAAATGCAATGAGATAAAAAATGAAAACCATATAGAATAATAGTTGCCGGGGTGGTGAAATAGGTAGACACAAGGGACTTAAAATCCCTCGGTCGCAAGGCCATGGCGGTTCGATTCCGCCCCCCGGCATAAAATTGCTTGCAATTTTATGGAGCGATAGCGGTCTATTCTCGATTTTCTATTTTCGAAAAGTCTTTTTGCGGTTCTCCGCCAAAGAGCCGGCTATAAAGAAAAGAATATTCGGTTTTGTTCTTACCGCGCATCCAAACCTCCGAACCTCTAAGCCTCCTGAATGGGCGTTCTTGCCCTGCATTTCAGGCACTCTTACCCTGAAGTCCTTCTTTTAAAATGTTTGCCATAAGCGTCTGATAACGCTCAAGTATTACGATTCCTCTTTTTATATATAATCATTTATACCTTTCTCAACTCTCGATTCTCGACTTTCTATTTTCTGCTTCACTGGCATATTTTTTGCTTTAATAATAGATAGAAGTGAAGAAATGCGGTATTCCGCAAAAGAGAGGTGATATCAAATGCAAAAAAATAAAAGAGGGTTTACCCTGATTGAACTGATGATTGTTGTTGCGATCATCGGGATCCTTGCGGCTGTTGCGATTCCCAGATTCGCGCAGATGCTTGACAAATCCAGGGAAGGCGCAACAAAAGGCAACCTGTCAGCTATCCGTTCCGCTATTTCGATTTACTACTCGGAAAAGGAAGGCGTTTGGCCGGCAGACTTGTCTACAGGTTTTACCAGCTACCTTTATCCGATTCCGCCTGCAAAGGCAAATCAGCTGGGAAATGTATCAGATGTAACTTTAGCAGCTGACATTCCGTCAGCTCCCGGAGTGGGATGGGCGTATGTGACTACTGCAGGTGCGACTTATGTTGGCAGCGTGTTTGCTAACAGCACCGCAACAGACACCAAAGGTGTCTCGTTTACAACATATTAATATAAATGAAAATACCGCCGGTTTTGCCCAAAGCCGGCGGTATTTTTTTTAAATATCCTCCACTGTCTCTGATTTTCGTCTTTAGCCCAAGTTCCGCTGAATTAGGCATATTTAGACTCATTTCCCTTATTTAAAGCCTTTTTTTATTAAAGGTCTGTACC
>MFGV01000060.1 GCA_001778375.1 Candidatus Firestonebacteria bacterium RIFOXYD2_FULL_39_29 | reverse complement strand
GACGTTCCTCCTTATAATTTTGTTCTCGTAAAACTTATTATACAGGATACGTCGCTGTTTTACTTCATACACATCTTTTGATTATAACTCTTGCATCCAGTGGCAAGAGTAATTGCATCTTTTGCTATTAATATCTCAAAAACAAAAAATGCGTTTTTTCAAAACAAATGAAGAAGCGCTTGCATGGCTTAAGAAGTTAAGGGGATAAAAAGATGAAAGAAAAATCAGAAGTAAGACAAGTGGGTGAGAGAGAAATATGGGTAGGTGAAAGCAGGTTTTATCTTGATGAGGATAATATACTATATATTACATCCGTTGGAGAGTTCGATGATGAAACAGCAATTGCAAATAAGAAAGCGTTTCTTAAGCTGCTAAATATGGCTAAAGGAAATTTGAAGCAGCTTATAGATCTTAATAAATCAGGAAAGTCGTCAGTGCAAGCAAGAAAAATATGGAAGGAACTTACTGAAAATGAAAGAATTGAAAAACTTGCTCTTTTCGGGCTACACCCGGTTGCAAGAATACTCGCCTCATTTGGTATAGGTCTTACAAATAAGAAAGGTGTGCGTTTTTTTAAAACAAAAGAAGAAGCGCTTGCATGGCTTAAGGAGTAAAAATGCGAAGTGAAACGGAGTCCACATCAGGCGGAGAAGAAAAAGATAGAGAAATATGGGCGGGAGGACGTAAGAAATGAAGGTGAAGCTAAAGAGCCAAACAAAGAAATTAAGGATGATAAAAAGCAAAAAATTCAGTCTGTTGAAAAGACACCGGCAGAAATAAAAGACAGTGAATATATAAAAGTCCCGGCAAGGCCAAAATAAAAACAGCAAATGCGGAAGATCCTAAAGATGGCTCTGTAAAAAAGAGAAAAGCTGAAGAAAAAGCCACAACTAGAATTATTAACCGCATCTATAATTACTTGCGCTGGAAATCGCGTTCAGCCTCGAGTTAAGCGCGACATTAAGTTTACTTGTGAGTGAAACATTGGTATTGACGGCAGCGTAATCGTTTGTTATAATCAATTAGCTTCAGGGCTGGGTGAGATTCCCGACCGGCGGTAAGCTGGAGAAATTCCGGCAAGCCCGCGACTCAGGCACTTACTTTAAAGGATGCAAATTCCTAGGGTTGTTTAAGTAGCTCAGGGATAAGCAGGTGTTAACTAAGTTGCTTCTTTATGAAGTAAGTGCCTGACTGATCCGGTTATATTCCGGGGCCGACAGTAAAATCCATGAACCACTAGAAATACTCGGGTTCAGGGCTAAGTCTGGATGGAAGAAGGTGGTGTTGTTTTATTAAAAACCTTGCCCTGTTTGCAAGGTTTTTTTATTTTCAGGAGAAACATCAGGAAATGTGATAACAGTGATTAAAGTGTACAATAATGAGCTAATTAATTAAATAAAAGCACATTAATGTGAGACGTTACAGACCTTATAGACGATTACGGACTTTTATGGACGGCAGACAGCAAGGAAAGCCAAAATGAAAAAGTATAATGCAGATTTAAAGTACATGCAGAGAGCAATTACCCTTGCTCTCCTCGGACAAGGGTTAACAAAGACCAATCCCATTGTCGGGTGTGTAATTGTTAAAAACAATAAGATAATAGGTGAAGGCTTTCATAAAGTATTTGGCGGTACTCATGCGGAAATAAATGCGCTAAAAAAGGCGGGTAAAGCGGCTAAAGGAGCGACCTTGTATGTTAACATGGAACCGTGTTTTCCTTTTTCCGGGAAAAAAACAGTTCCTTGTGTTGAAAAAGTAATTTCGGCAGGAATTAAAAAATGTATTATTGCCATGAGAGATCCTAACCCTGAAGTTTCAGGCAGGTCAATTGCATTGTTAAAAAAACATGGGACGATTGTTGAAGTTGGACTCTTGAGTGAGCTTGCAAAAAGCATTAACGAGCCATTTATTAAGATCGTAAAGACCGGACTTCCACTGGTCGTTTCCAAAATGGCAATTACACTTGACGGAAAAGTTGCAGCTTACACAGGAGATTCTAAATGGATATCTAATGAGAGTAGTAGAACTCTTGTTCACTACAAAAGGTCAAAGCTTGATTCGGTGATGGTTGGGATAGGAACGATCAAGAAAGATGATCCGAAACTTGATGTTAGAATGGTGAAAGGGCGTAATCCTGTAAAAATAATAATAGATCCGATGTGTGAGATAAGTTTAAAGGCAAAAGTACTTATAGAGAAGGCGAATGTCCTTGTTTTTGTGAATACAAAAGCGGATAAAAATAAGGTTGATAAACTTGTTGCAAAAAAGATCAGAGTTATTTCTGTTCCCGGAAAAAATGGTACCTTGAATTTAAAAAGTGTGCTTTCATCTTTACCTGTATTCGGGGTAGCTTCTGTAATGCTTGAAGGGGGGCCGACCTTACTAACTGCAGCTTTAAAAGAAAATGTTGTTGATAAGATAATGTGGTTCATTTCACCGAAAATACTGGGTGGTGACGCAATAAACATCATCGGCTCCATGGGATTTAAGAGGGTCAAAGATGCAATAAAAATATATCAACCGGTTTTTTCCGGGTTTAATGGTGACATACTTGTCGAGGGGTGTATTAATTAATGTTTACAGGGATAATTGAAGAAATTGGGGAAATAAGAGGTGTTAAGACCGACGGGGACAACTTGTTGATCGATATTTTAGCCGGAAAAATACTGGAAGGTATGAAAATCGGCTCCAGTATCTCAGTAAACGGTGTGTGTCTTACTGCGGTCAAGATTAATAAATCAGATTTTACGGCAGAGGCAACGAAAGAAACATTACTTCGAAGTAATTTAAAAAAGCTTAAGACGGGTGATAATGTCAATTTAGAGAGACCTTTAAAAGCCGACAGTAGATTGGACGGTCATATTGTTATGGGGCATGTTGACGCTGTCGGGATAATAAGGTCATTAAAGAAAGGTGAGGGATCCTGGCGCCTGGCTGTTGAAGTGCCTGAAAAATATACGAAATATATTGTAGATAAAGGATCAATTGCTGTTGACGGGGTAAGTTTAACTGTTACCGAATGCAAAAATAATACTTTTATTTTAAATATTATCCCTCACACATTTGAGATAACTATTTTGAAATATAAAAAAATAGGGAACGAAGTAAATATTGAAGTTGATATTATAGGCAAATATATTGAAAAGATGCAGTCCGGCAGTAAAAAAGAAATTACAAAGGAGTTTTTAAATGAAAACGGGTATTAGCAGTATTCCTGAAGCGATAAAAGATTATAAAACAGGCAAGATGCTTATTGTCATCGATGATGAAGATAGAGAAAACGAAGGGGACTTGGTTTTAGCCGCCGAAAAAACAACTCCGGCAAAGATTAACTTTATGGCGAAACATGGAAGGGGTTTAATATGTCTTCCTCTGCTTTCTAAGAGGCTGGACGAATTGAATATTCCTGATATGGTAAACAGTAATACTTCAAGTTTTCATACGGCGTTTTCTGTTTCTATTGATGTAAAAAAAGGTGCTACTACAGGTATTTCAGCTTTTGACAGAGCCAGGACGATTCTCGCGGCAATAAATAAAAAAACTAAGCCTTCGGATCTGGCCAGACCGGGACATATTTTCCCTTTAAGGTATAAAGATGGTGGAGTTCTTAAAAGAGCAGGACAGACAGAGGCCTCCGTAGATCTTGCGCTTCTTTCCGGACTTTATCCTGCAGGAGTTATTTGTGAGATAATGAAAGAAGACGGCTCTATGGCAAGGCTTCCTGATTTGCAAAAATTCTCAAAACGTTTTGGTATAAAGATAATAACGGTAGCTGACTTGATTAAACACCGAAGGCAGACGGAGCTATTGGTTAAAAGATCGGTAGAAACAACTATTCCAAATAAATATGGTGTATGGCGGGTTATAGCTTATGAGAATCTTATAGACGGAGATTTCCCAATTGCTTTGGTACTTGGAGATATTACGGGGAAAAAAGATGTACTAGTAAGAGTTCATTCGGAATGTTTAACCGGAGATATCCTGGGCAGCTACAGGTGTGATTGCGGAGAACAGCTCGACAGATCTATGGGAATAATAGCAGAAAGTAAGTCAGGAGTATTATTGTATATGCGGCAGGAAGGACGCGGTATAGGTTTAATCAATAAACTGAAAGCATACTCGCTTCAAGATAAGGGTTATGATACTGTGCAGGCAAATGTAGAGCTTGGATTTAAACCGGATCTCCGGGATTATGGAGTTGGAGCTATGATTCTTTCTGATCTTGGATTAAAGAGCATAAAGCTTCTTACAAATAATCCCAGAAAAGTAATCGGACTTGAAGGTTATGGTTTGGAGATAAAAGGTAGAATACCGCTGGAGATCAAACCAAACAAGTTTAATCTTAAATATTATAAAACCAAGAAAAAGAAAATGGGACATATTCTAAAGAGTGTATAGGAGGGTAATAAAATGGGTAAAGTAATTGAAGGAAATATGATAGCAAAGGGTAAAAAGTTTGCTATCATAGCAGGCAGATTCAACAGTTTCATCACGGACAAGCTGGTGTCGGGCGCACTGGACACCTTAAAACGTCACGATGTAGAAGAAAAGGATATGGACGTTATTAAAGTGCCTGGTTCTTTTGAGATTCCTGCTGTCGCAATTAAGGCAGCAAAATCAAAAAAATATGATGCAATTATTTGTGTAGGTGCTATAATAAAGGGAAATACGCCTCACTTTGATTATGTTGCGTCTGAAGCGGCAAAAGGAGTAGCAATGGCCTCTATGGAATCAGGTATTCCCGTGATCTTTGGTATCTTGACAACGGAGTCTATTGAGCAGGCAATAGAGCGTGCAGGGACTAAGTCAGGAAACAAAGGTGCTGATGCTGCTTTAGCTGCTATTGAAATGGCTAATCTTTACGAAAAAATCTGACAAACAATTTAAATAAAAGGGAAATATGGGAGAACGGCGTAAGTCCAGGGTAATTGCGCTTCAGATGCTTTTTTCTGCAGACCTGGGAAAGCTTGAGTATATTGATTTGAAAAAAGATTTTCTGGAAGAACTTGATGAAGAACCAAAAGTAAAAGCATTTGCGTTTGAATTAGTAAAAGGAACTATAGAAAATCTAAAAGAAATTGATGATGCAATAAAGAACCGGATTAAGAACTGGGATTTCGACCGGCTTGCAAATGTAGATAAGAACATCCTCCGGTTTGCGGCTTATGAACTACTTTTTCGAGATGATATTCCGGTGCCTGTAACAATAAATGAAGCTATTGAGATTGCAAAATCTTTTTCAGGTCCGGAAGCGGGGAAATTTATAAATGGTATTCTCGATAATATAAAAAAAGATATCAAAATTAAAAAAGAGGAGTACAGAAATGGGGCTTGACATAAAAAAAGCCGTTATACCCTGTGCTGGGCTGGGTACCCGGTTCTTACCTGCGACTAAAGCTCAACCTAAAGAAATGTTACCGATTTTTGACAGACCGGCTATTCAGTACATTATTGAAGAAGCTCTCTCCTCTGACATTGAGGACATTGTTTTAGTTACAGGCCGGGGAAAGCAGGCAATTGAAAACCATTTCGATAAATCCTTTGAGCTTGAACATTATCTTAAGGAAAGAAAGCAATATCAGCTGCTGAATAATGTCGAACGTATTGCGGAACTGGCGGATATTTATTATGTAAGACAAAAAGAGCCTTTAGGGTTGGGGCATGCTATAAGCTGTGCTAAAAGTTATCTTCAACATGAACCTTTTGCCGTATTTCTTGCCGATGATCTTATTTATTCGAAAACACCCGCAATAAAACAGCTGATAAATGTTTATAATAAGTATAACTGCGCTATTTTAGCGGTAGAAGAAGTTTCTCCGGATAAGATTTCGCATTACGGAGTGATCAAACCTGTTAAGATCTCTGAAACAGTTTTCAAAGTTGAAGACATTGTGGAAAAACCAAATTCTTCGGATGCTCCGTCTAACCTTGGAGTTGTCGGCAGATATATATTAGTTCCTGAAATATTCGATATCCTTTCAAAAGTTCAAAAAGGAAAGGGAGGGGAAATCCAATTGACCGATGCCATAAAAACTCTTCTAAAAACACAACCGGTTTATGCGGTCAAGTTCAACGGAAAGAGGTATGATACCGGGGATAAGTTGGGATATATGGAAGCTTCTATTGAATATGCTTTGAGAGATAAAGAAATTGGTTCGAAATTAAAAAGTTATTTGAAAAAACTATGAAAAAATATGTAAACATATTTGGTTTTATTCTGGTTATTGGGTTTTTAGTTCTTGCTTTTTATAAGGTAAAATTAACGGATGTAATTGACGGTCTTAAAATATTCAATCCGGTTTATATATTTCCTATAATAGCTCTAACTGTATTATATTTTGTTATCAGGGCTTACCGATGGGGACTGATATTCAGACCTAATCCTGTGCCTTCCTTTAAAAGTTTGTTTTCGGGGATAATGATAGGAGTTATGGTAAACAATCTTGTACCGGCAAAGATAGGAGAAGTATCCCGGGCTTTTATTTTAGGAAGAAAAGAAAATACCGGGATAAGCCTGACTTTTGGAACTATAATTGTAGAAAGAATTTTTGATTTTCTGGCTCTGTTTTTTTGTTTCTTTGCAGTATTTGTTTTTTCTCCCACAGAAAGAGAGTTTTTAAATAATGCTTCTATGCTGTGGAAAACGGCTTTTTTTATTACCTTGAGCGGATTTATAATCCTTATTGTTCTTATAGTCGCATTTAAACTTAAGACGAATATGTTTGTAAATGTGGTCGAAAGAATAATCGGTTATTTTTCAAAATCTTTTGCCTCCAAGGTGGATAATATTTTCAATTCCTTTGCTGCCGGGTTAAAATGCCTTGATAGTTTTAACAATAGCTGTAAAATATTTGCTACATCAGTTATTCAATGGGCTCTTATGGGATTTACCACCTGGATAGCTTTAATTTCTTTTAATATTTATATTTCTATTTTCTCAGCAAGTTTTTTAATGGTACTTGTTGTTCTTGGATGTGCTCTCCCTCCATCACCGGGCGGAATAGGACCGACACAGTTTATATCAGTACTTGTTTTGAATTATTACGGGGTAAACGGCGGGGAAGCCATGGGTTTTTCAATAGTGCAGAATTTTCTTACATTTGCGGTTGGAACTATACTTGGAATATATTTTCTATTCAAAGAAAGTATGAAGTTTTCTGAAATTATCAAGTTCAGCGAGGAGAAAAGATGAAAACAGTTGTAACCGGAGCTGCCGGATTTATAGGTTCTCATCTTTGTGAGAAATTGACCGGTAAAGGTTTTGATGTTGTGGGTCTTGATTGTTTTACCGATTACTATTCGAAAGAGATCAAGAAAAGCAATTTAATTGAGTTAAGGAAAAATAATAATTTCGATTTTATTGAAGGTAATCTGAATAACCTAGATCTTAAAAATATTCTTAGTGACGCCGATTATGTTTTCCATCTTGCTGCGCAAGCAGGAGTCAGGTCAAGCTGGGGAAAGGATTTCAATGTTTATACCGATAATAATATTCTTGCTGTTGCAAATTTACTGGAATCTGTGAAAAACAGCAAAAAACTAAAAAAACTGGTATTTGCCTCTTCGTCCTCGGTTTATGGTGATACAAAAGAACTGCCGGTTAAAGAGACTACAGAAACCAATCCTGTTTCTCCTTATGGAGTTACAAAACTTGCAGGGGAAAAGCTGCTATTTTCTTATGGCGCAAATTTTGGAATACCCTACATAATCCTGAGGTTCTTTACAGTTTTTGGTCCGAGACAAAGACCTGATATGGGTTTTAATATATTCATAACGAAAATGTTGAACGGAGATTTCTTGCCGGTATTTGCTAATGGAAAATCAACAAGGGATTTTACATATGTTTCCGATATAGTTGACGGCTGTATACTTGCAGCAAAGAGCAAAATCAAAGGAGAGATTATTAATCTGGGAGGAGGGCGTAAAATTAATCTTTTGGAAGTTATTAAAAAACTGGAAAGATTTACAGGAGTAAAAGCTAAATCACAGTATTTTAAAGCTCAAAACGGTGATGTTTCACATACCTGGTCTGATATTTCAAAAGCAAAGAAACTACTGGGCTACGCACCCGGCGTTACTTTTGATTATGGTTTGGAAAAAGAAGTTAAATGGCTGAAAGAAGGGGGAAAATAAAGCTATGTTTGATCTTGATTATTTAAAAGGAATGAAAAAGCTGGATCCGTCAAGTATGATGGAAAATGTGTTGAACTTCCCTGAGATGGTTAAGACCGGTATCAGGATTGGTAAAGATGCAAAGGTACCTCTTGATTATAAAAATGCAAGTAAGGTTCTTTTTACAGGGCTTGGTGGCTCTGCGATTGGCGGAGATATTCTTAAGAATCTATTATATGATAATTCATCTGTTTCCATAACTGTAAATAGAAATTATACAGTTCCAAAATGGGTGGGTGAAGATACTCTTGTTTTTGCTGTTTCACATTCAGGAAATACTGAAGAAACAATATCTGCGTTTAAGGATGCTCTTTCAAAAAAAGCAAAAATAATAGTAATTACATCCGGAGGTGCTTTAAAAATCCTTGCAAAAGAAAATAAAATACCGGTAATTTTAGTTCCGGGAGAAAAACCTCCAAGAGCATCTCTGCCCTATTTGTTTTTCCCTGTACTTATTATTATGTATAAGCTCGGATTTGCAAAAGTAAAAACCGGTGAACTGTCAGAATTGTTAAAGATACTGGAAATGCTAAAAAAAACTTATGCTCCTGAAGTTAAATTAGAAGATAATCCTGCTAAAAAGCTGGCGAGTAAATTATTTGCCAAGCCGGTTATTATATTTGGCTCTGCTGACTCCACAGATGCTGTAGCCACCAGATGGAAATGTCAACTTTCAGAGAACTCAAAGGTTATTACATTTGCATGCACCATCCCGGAGATGAATCATAATGAAATTGTAAGCTGGGGGATGCTTAAAAAAATTCTCAGGAAATTTGCCGTGCTTTTTATTCGTGATGAATATGAATTGCCTCAGATAAAGAAAAGGTTTAAACTTACAAAAGAGGTGATCAGTAAAAGAGCAAATTGGTCGAGTGAGATTTGCTCTGTCGGAAATTGTATGTTAGTAAGAATGTTTTCTCTTATATATCTGGGAGATTTTACCAGCGTATATCTGGCAATTTTATACAAAGAGGACCCTACAGCTATAAAAATAATAGAAGAATTTAAAAACGCTTTGTCTGAGTAATTTTACATGAAAAAACTTTCAATTTTAGACGTTCGAGTAGACAGTGTTTTCTTGGAAGAAATAAAACAAATTACTTTGCATTTAATTGCCGAAAAGAAATCATCAATATTTGTTTCGCTTGGAAGTTTGACGGTAATGCTGGCCAGGAAAGATTTGGCCTATAGAGCCCTTATAGCAGAGGCAGAATTGGTTATATGTGACGGTGCCGGAGTCGCCTTGGCTTTAAAATACCTGACCGGAGAAGAAATCCCTCGCATTCCCGGTGTTGATTTAGTTCCTTTCTTTGCAAAATTATCAGAGGAAAAAGGTTTTAAGTTGTTTCTTCTTGGGGCGAAAGAAGATGTAATAAATAGAGCTAATGATTTATTGAAAATAAACTTTCCAAATGTAAATATTTGTGGATATTTGAACGGATATTTTGATATAATAAATTCAAATGAAGTTATAAAAACAATTAAAAGAGCTTCTCCCGATATATTGATTGTTGGTTTGGGGCAACCCGCGCAGGAAAAGTGGTTAAAAGAAAACTTAAAAGACTTGTCTGTGCCGGTTACAATAGGTGTAGGCGGAAGTTTTGATGTAATTGCCGGAAAAATAGTTCGAGCACCGGTTATTTTTAGAAAACTTGGTCTTGAATGGCTTTTTAGGATGATTATTGAACCTTGGCGGATCAAAAGAAATTTTGCGCTTGTTGGATTTGTTTGCCTAATAATTAAAAATAAATTTAAGGGAGGAAAAGAATAAAATGTCAAAAAGATATATTTTCACCTCAGAGTCGGTAACGGAAGGACACCCCGATAAGGTTGCAGATCAAATATCCGATGCGGTTTTAGATGCAAATATTTCAACAGATCCTTATGCCAGGGTTGCATGCGAGACGCTTGTTACAACGGATACTGTTGTTATCGCAGGGGAAATAACTAATAATAGCAAGGCAATTATGAACTATGAAAAATTAGTCAGAGAAGTTGTTAAGGATATCGGTTATACGGATCCAAAAATAGGTTTTGCGGCAAGCACGTTCAGGTTCCATAATTTATTGCACAGCCAATCTGCTGATATAGCAATGGGCGTGGATACAGGTGGGGCAGGGGATCAAGGGATTATGTTTGGTTATGCTTCAAAAGAAACCAAAGAATTAATGCCTCTTCCGATTGCTTTAGCCCAGAAACTTGCTCTCAGGCTTTCTGAAGTGAGAAAAAAAGGTGTTTTGAAATATTTAAGGCCGGACGGCAAAACACAGGTCTCAGTTGAATATTTAGACGATAAACCTGTCGCCATTACCGCAGTTGTTATTGCCGCCCAGCATTCTCCTGATGTAACCCAGAAAAAACTCAAAATTGATATAATTAACAAAGTAATAAAGCCTATTCTGGGCGCGTATTTTAAAACACTGAAAAAATCGGCAATATTTATCAATGAAACCGGTAATTTCGAAATAGGAGGTCCTCACGGTGATACAGGTTTAACCGGAAGAAAAATTATTGTTGACTCCTATGGCGGGCGGGGCAGACATGGAGGGGGAGCTTTTTCGGGTAAAGATCCGACAAAAGTTGACCGCTCGGCAACTTATATGGCAAGATACGTGGCAAAAAATATAGTGGCAGCGGGACTTGCTGATGAATGTGAAGTTCAGTTTTCTTATGTTATCGGCAGAGCAACACCTGTGTCCGTTCTGGTAAACACTTTTGGTACCGGCAGAATAAGCGAAGAAAAGCTTTCTGAAATAGTAAGAAAGAATTTTAAACTAAAACCCAGAGAGATTATTGATTTTCTTAAATTAAGAAGACCAATATACAGAAAGACTGCAGCTTACGGTCATTTTGGAAGAGCTTTAAAGGAGTTCACCTGGGAGAAAACTGATAAGGCTGCAAAACTCAAAAAGGAGGCGGGTCTCTGATGAATTATGATGTTAAAAACTTAGCTCTGGCTGCGGCCGGAAAACTTAAAATTGAATGGGCTAATAATCAGATGAAGGTTTTAAATTTGATTAAAGCTCGTTTTAAAAAAGAAAAACCTCTAAAAGGTGTCAGAGTTGCGGCTTGTCTTCATGTCACCAGTGAAACTGCAAATCTGATGATTACTCTGAAAGAGGGTGGAGCTGATATTATTTTATGTGCATCAAATCCTCTAAGCACTCAGGATGAAGTTGCAGCATCCTTGGTGAAGGATTATGGAATAGCTACTTTTGCAATTAAAGGCGAGGATAATGCAACATATTATAGACACCTTGAAGCAGCTCTTCAAAATAAACCTCAGATGACAATGGATGACGGCGCCGATGTAGTGTCGATGATTCATTCTAAAAGGAAAGATTTACTTAAATATATTATTGGCGGAACTGAAGAGACGACTACCGGAGTTATACGTCTTAAAGCTATGGAAGTTGACGGAGTATTGAAATATCCGATCATTGCAGTTAATGATGCCAATACCAAACATATGTTTGATAACCGATACGGTACCGGTCAATCAACTATTGACGGTATCATTCGCGCTACAAACGTCCTCCTGGCCGGTTCTAATTTTGTTGTTTGCGGCTACGGCTGGTGCGGAAGAGGTGCGGCTATGAGAGCAAAAGGTATGGGCGCAAATGTTTATGTGACTGAAGTTGATCCTTTGAAAGCTATTGAAGCTAACATGGACGGCTTTATGGTCGTTGATTCTGTAACCGCAGCAAAAATAGGGGATATTTTTGTAACTTTAACCGGAGATGTTGATGTGCTTACCGATAAACATTTTAAAGTTATGAAAGATGGAGCGATTATTTGTAACTCCGGACATTTTAATGTGGAGATTAATCTGCCCAAACTTAAAAATATCTCAAAAAATATAAGACAAATGAGGGAGTTTGTTGAAGAATATACTCTTAAAAACGGAAAAAAAGTATTTGTCCTTGGCGATGGCAGGCTGATAAATCTGGCAGCGGCGGAAGGACATCCGGCTTCTGTAATGGATATGAGTTTTGCTAACCAGGCACTTTCAGCAGAGTTCATGAAGAAAAATGCAAAGAAGCTCAAGAATAAAGTATACTCGGTTCCAAAAAATATTGACGAGAATATAGCTTCTTTAAAACTAAAATCTATGGGAATTACAATTGATACACTTACTAAAAGACAAAAAGAATATCTTTCAAGCTGGCAGGAAGGCACTTAAAGCAAGGATAGAAAGAGAAGTGTAAGAAAGGAAGAGATTAAGTGGTGTTGACAAAGACAGGATCTGGGGATATACTTAATTAATTAGGAAACAGTAAAATTAATTACAAGGAGGTGATATCTAAATGTTAAAAAGCAAAAAGGGTTTTACCCTGATTGAGCTGATGATTGTTGTTGCAATCATTGGTATTCTTGCAGCTGTTGCGATTCCAAGATTTGCGCAGATGCTTGATAAATCCAGGGAAGGTGCCACGAAAGGCAATCTGTCTGCCATCCGTTCCTCTGTTTCGATTTACTACTCGGAAAAAGAAGGTGTTTGGCCGGGAGACTTGTCAACAGCTTTTACCAGCTACCTGTATCCGATTCCGCCTGCAAAGGCAAATCAGCTGGGCAATGTTTCAACAGTAGACATTACTCAAACTACTGTTCCGGGATCTGCAGGTGTAGGATGGTCATTTATAGCCGCAGCCGGAAATACGTATACTGGCAATGTATTTGCCAACAGTACGGCAACAGATACAAAAGGCAGCTCATTCACAATGTATTAATGATGACTGGACATCTCTCGCCGGTCTTAAAGGGCCGGCGGGGGAGTTTAGAATAAATGTGATTATTCAATTTATCCCCCGTAGCCTCAAAAAGGTTACGGGGGCTTTTTAAAGGTGATAAATGACAAGATTATTTCTGATAATTTTATTGCTTATTTTTCCTGTTAAATCATATTCATTGACCTTCACTGAGAACTTTAGTAATTTAAACAATATTGATACAGCTAACACAAATCTTACAGTAATAACAACGAGCGGAAAGGTCAGATTGCCTTTTAGTTCTTCATTTATAGATCTTGGCTATACCGGCACAACCCCCCTTACTTCAATCTTTACTTCTCCTCATAATGTTAGTCGTATTGCATATGGCGACAATGTTTTTTTAATCGCAGGAGGTGCTATTCCGAATTATCCTGCAAAGGTAGTTACCTATGACGGTAATACTTTCACTGATAAATCCGGTGTTATTTCTGGAATAACAGATGGTTATAGTGATGTAATATTTGGGAACGGCGCTTTTTATGTTTCCAGCGCATTATCTACCGCTACTATAGCAAGAGCAAAATTTTCGAAGTTTGATATTAATCCCTTCGAGAATCTTATTTGTGACGCCTATGTAACTTCTTTTTATACAAATGGAATAAATTCTTTAGGTTATAACGAAACCTCGTGGCTTATCGGAGGAGATAACGGAACAGTTAATAGCTGGAACGGTTGTACAACTTCTACATGTGCGTCAAACTTATCAGCTAATCTTCAAAGTACAAATAGTTCTTGGGCTACAAATACTGTTTCGGTAATAGCATATAGTACTACAGGTTCTTATTGGTTACTGGGAGGAACAAACGGACTTTTGGCAAGATATAATGGTTCTGCTTTTACGGATCTTTCAACAGCTGCTGCTCTCAGTACTAATAAAGTTAAAGCTATTGCCTGGAATGGTTCAGAGTTTCTCATAGGAGCTGCAGGCGGTAATCTTACAAGATATAATGGTTCTACATTTACCTCATGTACTTCCAGTGTTACAAGTACAAACGGAGGGTGTTTTGGTTCAAGTGATATAAACGCCATAGCTTGGAATGGCTTAGAATGGATTATAGGTGGAGCCTCAGGAAGGCTTTGCATATATGACTCTACAGATACAACTCCGGTAACAAATAATTTTACGGCTATAGGGACGAATACAACCGGAACTACTAAAACCACACTCTTAAGTTCGCTATGGAGTACGAATTCCATAAATGCATTATGCTGGAATGGCAGTACTTTGCTTATAGGCGGTAGTGCCGGCCATCTGGATAAAATAAGTAGTTTTTATAATGGGTCAACAGCGAAGTCCATAGTCTCCAAATCCGGTGTTTATACGACAACCGGCAGGATATATTCGGTAGCATTAAATGTAACAGCTATAACTAATGGACAGAGTTTGGCATACTATGTTAGTTGTGATGGCGGAACAAATTGGCAGTCAATTCAAAACAATAATAATGCTACGATAATTTCTAATACAGGGGCTGATTTAAGATGGAAAGTGGATATGACAGGGAATTGGAGAACACCTATAATTAGTAATCCGCTGACTCTTACTTGCCTTACCGTTGCTCAATCAGTATTGCCGGCCGGGTTAGGCGGAGAAGTGCTTTATTCCGGAGATAACAAGACAAAAATAAGTATTCCGGTCGGATTGCTGACGGCAGATACTAGTTTTATGTTTGATCCGATAGTTACTCCTCCGACTGCTTCCAGAGCCCCGACTACTGCAGTAGTTGCTTATGATATTACTGCTCAAAATATTGCTACGGGAGCTATGATAACAGAGTTTTCTAAATCAATTAATCTTTCTCTTTTTAGAAGCTCAAGCGGAGGAATGGTCACAGGAACTTCAGTTTCAACTGCAAATGCAGCTGCCTCGCTGGCAATTGCATACTGGAACGGTTTATATTGGATACCTCTTTCTACAAAAATTGAAGCAGATGGTACGGGCTTTTCACTCTCTGCAAAGATAAATCATCTCTCAAAGTATGCGATAGTTGTGGCTTCACCGGAAATAACAGCTATAGTGGAGCCAAATCCTTTTACACCTGCAAGTGCAAATCCGGCATTCGCCAGGACAAAATTCACCTTTCCAAATTCTGATCAGGGAAATGCCGCAATTAAAATATGGGATAGAAATGGTTCGGTAATAAGAGAAATAACTATGGATGGAGTCAGTCAGATAGAATGGGATGGGAAAGATACTCAAGGCCGAATGGTTGAGAGCGGTGTTTATTTGTATGAGGCAATAGTTGGTGGAACTTCGAGAGCAAGAGGTACTGTTGTTGTGGGAAGGTGATTATGATTAAAATATTGATTCCAATCCTATGTTTCATTGTTTTTGTTGTACAGATTACATATGGCGCTTTTAACATGATAAACTCTTCTGCCAGATCTGTAGGAATGGGGAATGCCTATGTTGCGGTTGCTGATGATATTAATTGCATATTAGATAATCCTGCTGGACTTTCCAATCTGAAATCCTGGGAAGCAACGTTCACCGCTACAAAACTGAATTGGGGTGTTGATAATATGGGCGAAGGATTTACGGCTGTGGGGTTGCCTATAAAAGGAATAGGCGGAGTCGGTATAGGTTATTATAACTTTTCTCATCCGCTATATTCGGAAAATGTGTTTTACCTTGCATATTCAACGCCTGTACCTCTTTTTGTCAAATCGGCTGTTTCGTTAAGCGGAAAATACCTTACAAAGAGTTACACCTCTAATGAATGGACAAATTCCGCTTTAAATCCGGATTTTACTGCCCTTTCAAAAAGCAATTTTTCAATTGGAGTATCTATTCATTCATATATAAATAAAGATCTGGCTCTTGGTTTATTTATTGATGATATTAACTCTCCTGATGTCGGAGCCTTTTCTTCGGAGCTTCTTCCAGTGACATTCAGGATGGGAGTTAATTATTTTATGGATAAATATACTTTTATTAATTGTGAGGGATATTCGAGAGGCAGAGATCATAGATTATTCATTGGCGGGGAAAATAGTGCTTTTAAAACAGGTGATATCGGTATTCTTCTGATTAGAATTGGTTTAGGTTTGGGTAATAATGATTATTTTAATGCAACAGCAGGTCTTGGTTATAAATTCAATATTCCATATATGGGTGTCGGAGGTCAGGTTGATTACGGCTTTCAGTTCCCTTTTAATTTTGTTTCAGGTTCCTCCGGTAATCATATGATATCATTGACTATAAGAGAAAAGCATAAAGAACTTGTAAATTATGGAGTTGTTAAAGAAGAGGAAAATACAGAAAAAAATAAAAAGAATTAACTATTTCATTTTTTCATTGTAATCAGCATTATTGTACCTGTAACAAGAAAAATAAAATTCCCTCCCCAAGCAGCAATATAGGGTGCTACCACACCGTGCATACCCAGAACTTTCCCAATAGATAGCAGCTGCCAGTAAACAAATCCAATCAAAAAGCTTATTGCAAAACTTAAAATGACACCGCTATATTTACCTGTATTCAGACCAAAGGGGATGGCGAGAAAGGAGAGCATAAAAATGGAGAAAGCATAAGATAGTTTAAAATGCAGATAAACTCTCTCTTCTCCTGTTTTTTCTCCGCGCACTTCAAGGTCTTTTATCTCCTTATTTAATTCTCTTACTGTCAATTGATCAATATGTTTTTTTTTGGTGGCCAATTCTATCGGGCTCTCAGCTATGAAAGCTTCTGAAACTTTAATCATTTTCGCGATTTCCTTTTTATCGTCAGGGAAATCCCTTATGTAACTGTTAAAAAAATACCATTTATTGTTTTTCCACTCTGCTTTCTCCGAATCAATCCTTCTTTTAACTGAACTGTCAGGGTTTTGGTAATACATTGTAATCCCTGACATCATATTTCTTTCACCGTTGAAATATTTTATATTAGCCAGCCAGCCGTTTTTTGATTTAAATACAAGATTATTACGAACTTCTGCAGTAGATGACGCCGATTTCCAGATTTCCTTAATACGTATGTCGGCAGATTTTGAATAGAGTTTTGTAATAAAGGTTTCATTAGCTATTATCACACCCAGACTTAATAAAAAAGATAAAAGCAGTATTGGAGATATTATCTTTATTGTGCTGACTCCGCTGGTTCGCATTGCCATAATTTCGTTTGTTTTATTAAGTCCTGCAAAAGTGATAAGAGTGCAAACAAGAGAGGCAAAAGGCGCTGTATAAAGAAGCTGATAGGGTATTTTATACGCAAAATACTTAATTATAAGCCGGAGATTGACTTTCAACTCAATTAATGATTTGATTTCGTCTGAAACAGAAATAATAAAAAATACTAAAAATAGTGCAAATAAAGAAGATGTAAAATTTTTCAAAAAACGTAAAGCCAAATATTTATAAAGAATTAATGGAGTTTTCATAATGATATTTTTTCTCTAATTGACAAATAAAGTAATATAACTCCAGCAATGCAGGTTATGATATTGGGAAGCCACATGGCCAGCCAGGGAATAAGTAATCCTCCTGAACCCGTTATCTCTCCGGCAATTAGGAGAAAATAATAAAAAAGTATAAGTACTAAAGAAATCAGAAAGCTTAAAGAACGCCCTTTTACTCTAATAGATATACCCAGTGCTATTCCTATTATAGTAAAAGCCGTACAAGCAAAAGGAATTGCTATTTTTTTATGATATTCCACCTTTAGATTATTTGTATTAATACCTTTTTGAAAGGATTTTGTGATTTCACTGCCAAGTTCTGTTAAATCCATCTCTCTCGCAGATTTCTCGTTTGACACCATTCCTGCCAGCTTATTTTTCAAATCAAGGTTAATATCATAACTGTTAAATTTTATTCTTGAATATAAGTTTCTTTCTTTTGGATTGGCCTGATGAAAAGTCCCATCTTCGAGTCTTAAATAAACTGCTTTTTCCATGGGATCAGAATGTATTGACCCGGTTTTTGCTGAAATAAAATAAGAAGGCTCGTTCTCTGTTTCCTGTGTAAATACTATAATATTTTTAAAGGTATTTTTGTCATCTTTCTCGTCAACATAAAATACGAACTTATCAAAATCTGAAACAAACACTTTTTGTTGAATAGCAAGTGAGGCTCTCTCGCTGGTTATCTTGTAAACAAGGTTTTTAAAAGAGGAGTTTCCCCATGGTAATACATAATTATTCCAACCAATCATAATAAAGCTTCCAATAAGACTCGCAGTGAGGACAGGAAATATTAAAGTCCTTATATGAATTCCGCTTATTTTCATGGCTATTATTTCATTATCTGAGTTTAACCTGTTAAAGGCCACCATTACTCCTACCAGAACTCCCATAGGCATAGTAATTGCAAGAAATGCAGGCATAATAAAAATAAGTAATTGCAGAGTAGTAAATATTCCAACACCGCAATTGATGACCAAATCAGTAAGTTCCGTCATTTTGTCGCTAAGAAATATAAGAGTAAAAAGTATAAATCCGACAAAGAAAGGTCCCACCATCTCTTTTAAAATGTATTTTGTGATAATTTTAATCTTCATATACCCATTGTATATGAAAAGCCATTTAATATCAATTCTCTTTTGTTTGACCCGAAAGAGTTAATGTCAAATGTTGTGTTTGAGAAGTAGCGAGCATCCTTGGTTACAAAACCTCCTTTCTTGAAAAATCTGAACTTTTACCTCTAAAATTC
>MFGV01000059.1 GCA_001778375.1 Candidatus Firestonebacteria bacterium RIFOXYD2_FULL_39_29 | reverse complement strand
CGACGTTCCTCCTTATAATTTTGTTCTCGTAAAACTTATTATACAGGATACGTCGCTGTTTTACTTCATACACATCTTTTGATTATAACTCAATTCAGATGCTGATAAAATGAAACAAAACAAATAAGTTTTTGTAATATTCATTCTCTCCGGGTAGTCAATATACGTTGTTTTTAAGCCCTCAAACAGATATAATATTTGATTATAGTCAATAAAACACAGGATAATTCGTCAAGTTTCTGTTTTTTTCAGGGAGAAGATGTGCAAGAAAAAAGTCTTTCAGGAAAAGTAATAATAAATACTGTTTATAATGCTGCAGGACGCATGTGGGCATTTTTAATAGCTTTTATTCTTACCCCGTATATAATAAACAAACTTGGCGTTGAAAGATTCGGCGTTTGGGCCATAATAGGAGTTTTAACCGGATATATAGGTCTCCTGGATTTTGGAATAGGGTCCTCATTTGTAAAATATATCTCTGAGTTTTATACCAGGAAAGATTATAAAAAAATAAATGAAATTACTGTTACGGGTTTGATCTTCTATTTTTTTCTTGCAATTCTGCTTATTGTCGGCGGGTTTTTGCTCTTAAATCCGCTACTTTCACTGTTTAAAATTCCGGCCCCTATGTGTGATGAGGCGGCCTTTGTTTTTCTGACAGGAATTATTATTTTTGCCTTATCTAATCCGTTCAGTGTTTTTAGTTCTATTCAGGGCGGACTTCAACGGATGGATATCTCCAATAAAATATATTTCATAATATCAATTCCAAATATTCTTGGAACGATATATGTTCTGGAAACGGGGTATGGCTTGCCCGGTTTGATGATCCTTAGTGCGATTATATTTGCAATAACAAGCATAGTTAACGTAGTAATTGCCTATAAAATATTCCCGGACTTAAATATTTCTTTATCATTTTTTAAAATAGAGACACTTAAAAAACTTTTTAACTACGGGTATAAACTTCAGGTGGCAAGGCTGGCTACTCTTGTGGCAGTGCATATAGATAAGCTGTTGATAGGTTCGTATATTTCCATCGGACTGGTGGTCTTTTATCAGCTTGCGGGTACGATTATAGAGCAGGCAAAAGCGGTTATCCTTCTTTTTGTTTCAGCTTTACTGCCGGCATTTTCGGAGCTTGACGCGAAAGGTCATAAAGAAAAGCTGGTTAATCTTTACGTTCGCGGCACAAAATATCTGTCATATATAGCCGTACCGTTTTTCTTTTTGATTTTTGTTTTGGCGCCGCAGATCATGCACGTATGGATGGGAGACGGCTATGAAAAATCCGTGTGGATTATCCGGATATTGGCACCCGGATGGCTTTATGCCTTATTGGCGGCAGTAAGAGGAACTTTTATGCAGGCGGTAAACAGGCTGGACATAGAAATGAGAGCCGGTTTAGTTGCGGCGGTTGTAAATATTCCGTTAAGTTTGTTTTTTATTGTTAAATTCGGTATTTTGGGTGTAGCTCTCGGGACGACTATCGCGCTTTTCTTCTCGGCAACGTATTCTTTGGTGAGACTTCACAGGGTTTTAAAAATACCGATTAGAAATTTTTTAGGGCAAACGGTGTTATGGCCGTTATTGCTATGCTCAGGTGCCGGATTGCCTGTTTTATTTATTTCTGTTTTTTACGGGTCTTTTCTTCCCGGATTGTCAAGAGGGCTGAACCTTGCTATTTTCCTTTCCGAAATAGTATTTTTCTCGGGATTGTATCTGGTTATTCTTTGCGTTGCAAAGCCGTTTGATGAAATTGACAGGAATATCCTGGCGGAAAAGATACCCTTGACAAAAAAACTTGTTTTCATGTTGAGCAAAAAGAGGTCATAATGAAAGATCCGGAAAATAAATTAAAACGTATCGATATCGGTATGAAATTATTTAATCTTACAAAATGTTTCAGGGGGTGGGGCGTCAGAAAAATACCGGGCCTGGGCAGGATAGCTGACTATATTAATAAGAAGTATTTTGATTTTAACAGGGTGGTGTTAACTAAGGTGCTGGGCAGCAAGATGTATGTGGACGGCAGGGATAAAAGTATCTCCGGGCATTTGATCTGGAGGGGCGTTTATGAGGATCGAAGTACAGAAATTTTTAAAGATAAAGTCAGGCCGGGAATGAATATTGTTGATATCGGGGCTAACATAGGGCTTTATACGCTTCTTGCCGCAAGAAAAATGAAAAACACGGGAACAATATTTGCTTTTGAGCCCGAACCGGAGAATTACAGGCTGCTTTCTGCTAATATTAGGATCAATGGTTATACAAATGTGGTTGCTATTCAAAAAGGCGTGTCGAATAAAACCGGAAAGCAAAAACTTTTTAAAGACGGGATTGATCATGGAAGGCATTCCTTATCTGAGCGGACTAATCTTAAAAGAGCGGGAGCGGTTGAAATAGAGACTGTAACGCTGGACGAGTTTATTAAAAATACAGGTAATCCCCGGGTTGATATTCTTAAAATGGATATTGAAGGTGCGGAGGGGCTTGTGATTGAAGGTGCTGATTCGGTGCTGAAAAACAACAAGCTGGTGCTTTTTATGGAGCTTTTTCCGAATGCCTTAAGACATCTTGGTTCTGACCCGGTGGTTTTACTGAAAAAACTGGAAAATTACGGTTTAAAGATAAAAATAATCATTGATGAAGTTGACAATTGTGTCAGGAATGAGAGCTTGGAGTATATTATAAACCTTTGCAGTACCAGAAAGATCGGTGAAGCCGTGAATATTATAATGGAGAAATAAATGGAGTTAAAGAAGCTGTTACCGGGTACGAAAAACATATTGTTTAGGACTTTTGGAGTTCCCCTAAAACCCAAATGGGTCTGGTTAGAGCTTACGGAAAGATGCAATTCACGCTGCAGTCAATGCGGTATTTGGAAGAAAGAACCGGTGAAAGATGAATTGACCTCTGCTGAAATGAAAAAAATATTAAGTGACCCTCTTTTTTCTGAGGTAGAGTGGATATTGAACGCGGGCGGGGAACCAACGCTCAGAAACGATCTTGAAGATGTGATTATGGCCCAGCATGAAGCGTTACCCTCTGCGTCAATAATGCTCAGTACTAACGGTTTATTGCCGGAACGCGCTTTGAATATAGCAAAGCTGGCTGTCAGACATAAAATCAAAATAGGGATTGGGACCTCTATTGAAGGAATAGGAGAAAAACACGATATTATCCGGGGTGTGAAGGGTAATTTTGTTAAGACAGACAGGCTGTTGCGTGAATTAGTCGAGCTGGGTAAAACATATGAAGGATTATCCCCGAGTTTTGGTTTTACCCTGACAAATGATTCACTTGCTTCAATAGAAGAAGTAAAAGCTTATGCAAAACAACTGGGTGTCAGCTATCTTATTCAATGGTATAATGAGTCTTCTTTCTACAATAATGAAGGCAGGGATCTTGCCGGAAAAAAAATGGAAATGATAGAGGCGATGAAGAAAGAGCCGTTTTCTCTTATCAATGAAAAAGGGCTGAAGCGGCTTAAGGGGCAGTCTATCAAATTCCGGTGCTTTGCTATGAGTACTTTTTGTATGATCCATTGCAACGGCGATGTCAGTCCGTGTCTTGGCCGCTGGGACGTTAAAGCCGGAAATTTAAGGCAAAAGACGGCTTCCGAGATCTGGAACAGTCCGGAGGCCGGAAAAATAAGGGCCGGCGTAAAAAAATGCGCAGGCTGTCTTAATTCCTGCGGAGTTATGTGGAGTCATGAATCAAGTCTGGATCCGGAGATAAATATTTTACCGGTAAAAAAATTAAAAAATATTTTTAAAAAAAGGATGCCTGAAAGTGCCGCGTTTTTAAAAAAGATAAGAGCAAGTATTTTCAATAAGACTGACGGGAAAAAACCATGAGAATATGCTTGATAAATCCGCCTCAAATACTGGATATACGGTTTGGAACCCCTTTTGTTTTTCAGCCTTTAGGACTCCTGTATGTTGCTGCTGCGCTGGAAAAAGAACATTCTGTTTCTGTTATTGACGCTACGCTGGAAGATTGGAGAAATTTAAGAAAGGCCGGGGATAAATATTACATGGGGCTCAATTTTAACCGGCTAAAAGAAAGAATTCAGGAGCTAAACCCCGGGGTCGTCGGTATTTCAATCCCTTTTTCAGTTAATTTTGAAAGCGCAGCAGGAGTTGCTGCGGCAGTGAAAGCCGTAAATAAAAATATTATCGTTATTGCCGGAGGGGTACACCCCACGGTTAAACCGGTTGAAACGCTCGAAAGTAAGAATATTGATATTATTGTAAGGGGGGAAGGCGAAATAACTGTTTGCAAACTATTAAAAGCTCTGGAGAAAGGGAAAAACGGGGATTATGGAAAAGTAAAAGGTATAGGTTATAAAACCGTCGGAAAAATTATTTTAACCCCTGTCAGAACCCCGATCGCAGATCTTAACAAACTCCCTTTACCTGCAAGGCATTTGGTTGACATGGAGGGGTATTTTAGCGCTCTCGGTGAAAGGAGTGGGGCCAGGGATATGTACACCTATAGTCGCAGGACTGTGAGTATTATGACAAGCCGCGGCTGCCCGTTTGGGTGTAATTTTTGCAGTATCCATCTGACTATGGGACGGCGTTTTAGAGCGAGAACCCCGGAAAATATCATAGCTGAGTTAAAAGAAGTTATAGCCGGATATGGTGTAAAACATATTAATTTTGAGGACGATAATATTACGTTTGACAGGAAAAGAGCAGAAGAGTTGTTTGACCTTATGATAAAGAACAAATTTGATATTACCTGGAGTGCGCCAAACGGGATAAGAGCCGATACTCTGGATGAAAAATTGATAATAAAAATGAAAGCATCCGGCTGCAAACGGGTGTTTGTCGCTCCCGAATCAGGAGTGCAGAAGGTTGTTGATGAGATTATCGGGAAAAAACTTGACCTGAAAAAGATTGAAGAAGCAGTCGTTCTTTTAAAGAAGCATGATATTATTGTTGACGGCTCTTTTGTTATCGGCTTCCCGGGAGAAACCATAGATGATATTAAGAAGACGGTGAAATTTGCTTTGAAGCTTAAAAAGCTTGGAATGTCCGCGGCCGGCTTTCATATTGCAACACCTTATTACGGGACAAAACTTTATACGGAAGCGGAAAAAACCGGTTGTTTGAGAAAAGATCTGCAGAACGGGATGTTTTCCACCACTGAAGCCCTTCTTGAAACTCCTGAGTGGTCGCTTAAGAAGATCAAAGAGCTTAGAGCTTGGGCTGACTTAAGGATTAATCAAAGTTTCAGGCGGAGAATGTCGTGTTATGTGGAGAATAAATCTCCGCTGGCGCTTTTTATTCTGAGGCTCCCTCTTTTGGCTTACCGCGGGGTTAGAAAATTATTCAGGCTTCTCGGGGTTTTCGCAAAATTGTGTCGGAATACCCTGGTTACTCTTTCCGAAAAGAAAAGAAACGTGCTCCCGCCGATAAAATATATAGTTTTTGAGGTAACGGATGCGTGTAACTCGCGCTGCAAGCATTGCAGTATCTGGAAGTTTAAACCCAAAACAAATGTTCTTACGGCGGAAGAGTTGAAAAAAATGCTGGAGGACGATATATTTAAAGGTTTAAAGACGGTGCTTTTAACAGGCGGGGAAGCGGTACTAAGAAAAGATATTAAGGAAATTATCAGTGCGATACATGAAGCCAGGCCAAAAACGGAGATTTCTTTGAGCACCAACGGACTCCTGCCGGAAAGGATCCTGGAGGTAGTAAATGACGCCATCAGTAAAAATATTGTATTAAATGTCGGGGTTTCCCTGGATGCGGCCGGGGAAAAGCATGATTATTTTAGAGGCGTAAAAGGTAATTTTAAGAAAGTTGATTATCTCCTGAAAGAACTTGTAAATATCAGGAGCCGGGACAAAAGCAAACTGGGTGCTGTTCTGGTAGGGCATACTATCTCAAACTTGACGGCAGATACACTGCTTGAAGTAGCCTCTTACGCGGAAAAACTGGGGATTGGTTTTATTACCCAGCTTTATGAGGAGTTCTCGTTCTATCATAATGAGAGCGGAAAAAATGAGACGAAACCGGAAAATTATAATAATTCTTATTTGAAGGGCATAGTGCGCCAGATCAGAAAATTGCCGCCGTCTTTCCAGAATGAAAAACTCGTCTATGCTTTAAAGCATAAATTGAAATATAAATGCGATTCTATGAGATCATTTTTCCTTCTTCACTGCGACGGGACGGTTTCCCCCTGCCTCAGATACAGCCATCTTAATTCCGGGAATTATAGAGATAGTTCTCTTTCTGCTGTCTGGAAAAGTGAGGAAGCCGGCAAAATAAGAAAAACAATTGACGCTTGCACCGGCTGTTCTAATTCCTGGGCTACCGACTGGAGCTATGAAGCCCGGTTTTTTCCTTTCTGGAAGATCAAGCTTTCCCTTCTTTTTCGAAGGATTATTTTTAAATTTAAAAAAGCGCTGGAGTAAATGAAGAAAATATTATATGTAGGTTTTGGTATTTCTCCTGTTATGAGCGGCGGAGCGATACTGTATCAGGAGTGGCTTGCCGAAGAGATGAGTTCCCGCGGCTATGAAGTCGTTTGTTTTTTCGGTATTCCTTACGATAAATTAGAGTTTCCTTTTAAGCCTTATTTGAAAATATGGGAAAAGAATAAAGTAAAGTATATAGTACTTTATAATTCTCCTAATTTTCCGCATTATCTGACGCCTCCGGCAGGGCAGTGTCATAACTCTCAAATTGAGAAGCTGATGCGGCTGGTTATCCGCAAAGAAAAACCCGGTTTGATTCATTTTCATGAATTACAGATGCATACGGCTTCGGTTATTGATGTTGCTGCCGAAAGTTCCATCCCGAGTGTAAAGATGATCCATAATTATTATGATATTTGTCCGGAAAGAGATCTGATGTTCAAAGGAAAAGAGCCCTGTACGGATTATGAAAACGGGGAAAGATGTAAAGATTGTCTGAATATACTGGTAAAAAGAAAAACTTTTTCAAAAATGCTTGCCGATGCTTTATACAGTATATTTGTGGTACCTCTTCCGAGACGGCTTTATAAGCCGTTATCTTATATTTTTCACTGCATAGGAAAGTATAAAAATACTTTCCTATCTCCGCTTGATTTGCTTCACAAATCAGAGCAGCTGGGACTGCAAAAATCGCCTGATATTAGTGATAAAAGTCATCGACGAAGGCGATTTTCTTGTAAAATAAAGGGAACTTCCTCCTTGAAAAAAGAAACTACAGGAGAAGTGTCCGCTCCTGTTACCGGGGATTTTTCGGGCAGAAGAAAATATTTTATAGACAGACTGAACAGGCTCTCAGCAGTTCAATGTTCATCTGCGCGTTCTGCGGAAATAATGACCGGTTACGGTGTGAATAAAGATAAAATCAGAATTATTTTTCCTTCTTCAAAGCCGGCGGATGGCATCAGGTCAAAGCCGCTCCGGGGACGGGGGTATCCTGTTGTGTTCGGATATGTTGGCGGAAAAAGTGAAGCTAAAGGGCTTAATGTTTTGACGGAGGCGTTCTCCCTGCTTGAGCAAACAAAGGCAAAATTGATAATTTGGACCCCGGAAAAAGATATTATTGTGCCTGAGGGTGCAAACATAGAAGTGAGAAAACCCTACAAAACTGATGAAATGGAGAAAGTATTTAGCGGGCTTGACGTCGGGGTGATGCCGTCTATATGGGAAGAGGCTTTTGGATTAATCGGTGTTGAATGGTTAAAAGCAAAGATTCCTGTCATCGGAAGCCGCATTGGAGGAATACCTGAGTGGTTAAAGGACGGGGAGAACGGTTATTTAGTTAAGCCGAATAATGCGGCAGAGCTTTCAGAAAAAATGGATATATTTGTGAAAAATCCGGAAAATATCGGAAAAATGCAGGAAAAAATGAAGCCCTGGAAAAGTTTTGCCGAACATGCAGACGAAATGGTATTATTGTATGAGGAATTATCCGCCAAAAGAGAGTAAACAGGAGTATATGTCAAAAAAAGATGAACTAAAGAGGTATATTTCCGGAAGCGGCCTGGAAATAGGGGCTTTGCATAACCCTTTAAAGCTTCCTGCTCTGCAGGCCAAAGTAAGCTATGTGGATATGTGTGCCAAAGGTGCTCTGGAAAAACAAAATCCTGAAATAAAAGCAACAGAAATAATTGTACCTGATATAAATGCATCTGCGGAAGACCTGAGTGTTTTTCCGGACAATAGTCAGGATTTTGTCATCTTGTGTCATGTTCTGGAGCATCTTTCAAATCCGGTAAAAGCCGTAAAAGAAATATTTCGGGTTCTTAAACCGGCCGGGGTCTTTTACCTTTCCATTCCGGATAAAAGATATACATTTGACAAGGCAAGGCCGGTTACTGCTCTTTCTCATCTACTGGAAGATTTTAAAAACAATACAACGTTCAAAAATGATGGAGCGCATTATAAGGAATGGCTTGAAATGGTTGAGCTAAAGAAAGAAAAGCCCGTAGCGTCTACGCTGGAGGAACTTGTAAAGGGAGAGTATCGTATACATTTTCATGTGTGGGAGCCGGAGAGCATTCCGGAGCTATTAAATTATCTGCAAAATAATATGAGTGTTTTTTTCTTATTGAAAGATTATTATTATAAAAAAGGGGATCCGGATCTGATTTATGTGCTGGAAAAAAAGACAGAGGCTCAGTCATTAATTCAAAATAAGTTGAAGGAAAACTACTCCTTCCTTCGCAGATTGCTGTCAAGATATTAAGTTTTTCAAAGTACAGGAAAGTATAGAAAAAATGGAGTAATTTACAGGTTTTAGTTCATTATTTGGGGGAAGTTATGGATGTATCGATAATAATAGTAAGCTGGAATGTGAAGGAATATCTTCAAAAATGCATTGCTTCTGTTTACCGTGAGACGGTTGAGCTTTCCTTTGAAATATTTCTTGTGGATAATGCTTCCAAAGACGGTTCGGTTGAGATGGTCAGGCGGGAGTTTCCGGAAGTTAAGATCATAGCCAACAGTGAAAATCAAGGATTTGCAAGGGCAAATAACCGGGCGCTGGAAAAATGCACAGGAGAATATGTGCTTTTCCTGAATCCGGATACTGAAATAAAAGAAAATGCGATCGGTAAATTAATGAAATTTATTAAAGCTGATCCCCGTGCAGCGGCAGCGGCACCGAAACTTATATATGAGGACGGACGGTTGCAGCTTATTTGTATGAATTTCCCTTCGCCGTTTACGGATCTCATGGAAACGTTCCACCTTAACGTTGCCTTTCCTCGGAGCAGGTTTTTTAACTATTATGAGATGGGTTTATGGCCGCATGACAGTACTCGGGAGGTTGACCAGCCTGCCGGTGCGTGTTTAATGGTGAAAATGGAAGTATTGAAGAAAATAGGGTTCTATGACGAGAGATTCTTTATGTATTACGATGATGTTGACCTTTGCTACCGTATAAAAAAATCAGGAGGCAGGATATTTCTGGTACATGACATACTTGTTGTCCATCACGGCTGTAAAAGCAGCAGCCAAAATCCGGAAGGCAGCTCCCGTTGGATCTCGGAGAGCAAAATAAAGTTCTTCAGAAAACATTACGGCCGGACAGGATCCTTTCTGTTTGGTTGTAATCTTGTTATGAGGACAATTATTGTTTACGTGCTCTTTAATCTCTCGCATCTGATAATAGGAAGGCCTAAACATATTAAGATAGTGAGAGGGAGAGTTGTAAATCTATGGAAAGATTATCTAAAAAAATGAAAATTCTCATTGCGGTAAATAACTCTTCTGTGGGAGCGGTAAGGAACGCGGTTGCTAAAACAGAAAAAGATTTTCCCGGTGCGCATATTTCCCTGTTGGTGAAGGAGAAAACGGAAAAGTGGTTCAAAACCTTTTTCGAAAATTGCGCTGTTTTTAGTTATGTCGAGGGAATGACTGCAAATTCTGCCGTAACTCTGAATTCATTTTTAGAAGAAATCAAAAGTAATGCGTTTGAAGTTTTTATCGTAGTTAATGAGAAGGAAACGGACCGGGACCTGCGGTTTGATCTTATCAGGTGCTTTTGCGGGTTTAAGAAATACTATATTTTTGATGCGGTTAAAAATAAGGAAATCAGACAATATGCAATCTTTGTATATCTGCGCTTGGGTTTCTTTGGGCTGCTGATGTTTCCCGTAAATGTTATTTTAGTCCTCTGTTTTGGCATTCTTTTTTTCCTCGGCCTTCCGGGATACCTTCTGAAGGGTGAAGCGAAAACCGCCGTTCTTTTCTTTAAAAAGAATATTTTTAACCTGGCAGGATATTATTTTTCCGGTTTACGGCAGGCGTTTGAGAAATTTACGCTGGAAATATTTATTTACCTGGAGTTTGTAAGAAGCGCTTATACCCGAATACCGGTATTTGAAAAAGACAAAATTAAAAAAATCCTGATTGTGAAAATCGAACATCTCGGGGATTTTATTCTTGCCGTGCCTATGCTTCGTGCTTTGAGAGCTGAATTTCCGGAAGCAAAAATATCAATGCTTGTTGCTCCCTGGAATAAAGCTGTTGCCGAAGGTTGTCCTTATATAGACGAACTTTTAATATATAAGACAAATAATCCTGTCTTTAACAGGGGGAGAAAACATCCTTTTCTGTTTATTTGGATGAAAATTTTCTACCTGAAACTCAGACGGGCAGGGTTTGATCTCTGCCTTGACTTTGGGGGCTGGATAGAGAGCTTAAAGCTGGTTTATTCTTCAGGGGCAAAGTTTAAGGGTGCGCTTGACTACAAGAGGGTGAAGAATATCTATAATATCAGGCTTGCTGATTTTAACGGGACCGATAATGAAATAATAAGAAGCTTTAAATTGCTTGAGTTATTTGATATAAAAGGTAGGCAGGAAGAAGAGACTGAATACTGGATAACTCCTGCCGAAATTGAAACGGCGAAGAAGATGTTATCAGAAAAAAGTATTAAAGCTGATGATGTTTTAGCGGGTTTTTATACGGGAGCTAGTTCTGCTCCGATAAGATGGGGGCGGGAGAACTTTGCAAAGGTTATTAATGCTCTTCCGGTGAAATCCGGTTTTAAAGTTATTATTTTTAATGCTCCGGGCGAGCAATTGTATATGGAAGAACTGAGCGCTAAATTAACAGTTCCGCATGTTTTAATGCCGTCCGATATGAGTTTGAAAGAGTTTGCCGCTCTTGTATCGTTTTGTAAGTTGTTTGTTTCAAATGACGGCGGTCTTTCGCATCTCGCAACAGCGATGAAAGTGCCGACTATTACACTGTACGGTCCGAGTAACGATAAAGAATGGGGACCTTACAGTAAGAGCAGGGTTGTTATAACTAAAGATTACCCCTGCAGTCCCTGCAGGAAAACAAATTGTATCAGAAATCTTTGTATGGAAGCTATAAAAACGGAAGAAGTTTTGGAGGCGGTTAAATGCGGATTGGAATTGACGCGTCAAGCGTAGAAGGAAAGAGTACCGGCGTCGGAAGATACCTTGTTAACATATTGAATGAACTTGCCGTTATTGATAAAGAGAATGAATACCTTCTTTTTTTCAAGAGTACGGATATTCCCGAAGGCCTGACCAAACAGGAAAATTTTAAAAGGAATATTGTGAAACCGTTTATTAAAAGCGGGTTTATCTGGAGGAATCATTATCTTCATAGAGCCGCTTATAAGGCAAAGCCGGATATTTTCCATTTCCCTTTTTATATGATGCCTTTTTTCTTTAAAATACCGTCTATAACTACCATACATGATATTTCGTATGAGTTTAACCCTTCCTGGTTTACTTTTTGGGCCGGATTTATTTTCAGGACTTTTTCGAAATACGCTGCGCGGGTTTCAAAAATAATATTAACGGTTTCCGAATTTTCTGCTGAAGAGCTTACGAGGGTGTATAATACCGGCTTAGAAAAGATAAAAGTAGCACCTCTTGCCGCAGAAGGAATATTTAAGACTGCAAAAACAGACACAAAGATCAAGACAAGGTTTAATATAATTTCTCCGTTTATTCTTTATACGGGGACGATAACAAAAAGGCGAAATCTGGAAAAACTTTTTGCGGCCTTTAATATTCTGGTAAACGAAAAGAAAATGGATTTACAACTGGTTCTGGCGGGAAAGACCGTCCAGCCTGCTCCGGATCTGGAGCTGTTGGAGAAACAGTATAAACTTGAAGGCAAAGTTATCAAAGCCGGTTATGTCACGGACAAAGAGCTTGCCAAATTATACAGAGCCGCGGATTGCTTTGTTTACCCTTCTTTATATGAGGGTTTTGGACTGCCTATTCTTGAAGCGTTTGCTTCGGGGTGCCCCGTCGTTACCTCTGGTCTGACTGCGACTGCAGAAACCGCCGGGAATGCCGCAATCCTTATAGATCCTCTTGACGAAGTAAAAATGGCGGGAGCAATCCGTAACATTCTTACGGATACTTCCCTAAGGGATGCTCTTGTAGAAAAAGGTTTTGCCAGAGCCTCCGGGTTTACCTGGGCTAAGACCGCTGCTTTAACACTACAGGCTTATAAAGACCTGTTTGAAGGAAAAATAGCTGAACGAAAGCCCGATGAACAGGCTGCTCCCTCTGTCGAGAAAAAAACTGCGGTAATAACGGATGAGAAGGATTTACTCGTTACCAAAATGGAGAGTAACTCTTATCCGAAATTCTTTGTCTTCTTTGATGAGGAGACGAAAGCCAAAGTAAAGCTCCTTGTAGAAAAGAAAAAATTAATGGAAGAGCTGGAGAAGAGGTCTGCGGCAATATTTTCAAAACTCTTCCTGGAAGACTCAATTGACCTCGTATTCCTTGGCGAGATGTATTATCTGACGGGGGACAAAAAATATTTTGAGCTTTTTACAAAGGAATTTTTGAGGTATCTCTCGGAAAAGAAAGAAAATACGGATATCTTGAATATGATAATTGCTTACGGCTATTTTAAAGATTCCGGTGTAAGTATTGACCTGAAAAAGAAATTCCTCGTGGTACTGAGTGAGTATGTCAAAGATAGACAAACCCCCGTTACAACCGTAATTGAAAAGACAGTTCTAAATGCAATAGCTTTTTTTATGCCATTCCTATATAAAGCCCCGGAAGAAGATATACTTGTCTGGCTTGCCGGTAAGATAGACAGGGATGGTATTGTCAGCGTTAAAAATCCCAAAGAAAATATGGAGCTCCTTGAAGCGCTAGTCGTAAATATTTCGCTGATGCGTCTTAAAAAGAAAGTAACTACGGATGCTTACAGGCCTTCAGTGGAGGACCTCTTTAGTTTTGTCTTTAAATTCGCAAAGCCTGATAAAAAATATGACAGCAGGTTCAGAAGTATTTCCGGCCGCACCCCGGATATTGAATATGTGAAATATCTGAAGTTCATATGTGAAGAAGATTGGGATAGTGCCTGCGAGAGCCGCTATATCTTGGATTACGTTTTTATGGGAGGGGCTTTTGAGACTGTGGATAAGGACTTAAAACCTGCGCCCTATGAACCTGATCTAAGTGCTTCGGGGTATCCAAAGAATAAATTCTACCTCTTAAAAGGCAACAGTTCGATGCTTGCAACAGATATCTTTACCTTTACTTTTACAAGAAACAGCGAGGATATTATAATGCCGCCGTCGCTTCCCGGAAAGTTCTTCACTCTGGATGACGGGCTTATTGTCTACGACAAAAACCTGGAGACAAATCTTTGGGTTTCCGGCAGGGAATATGACTTTTTAGACGCTGATTATGATGTTACTCCTTCTGTAAGGCATAGGATCCAGTACTTCCTTCATAAAAAAACGAACCACCTGATAATCCGCCATAAATTCTCCGGTGCTGAACAGCATACCGTTAAGATCAACTTCTTCACAAAAGAAAAAAGCACCAACTCCCCTATAGTTGAGTTTGATAAACAAACTATCAGGGATACTATAAATAAATTCACCAGAGCCAATAAAACCGAAACCGCCTTTCTAAAATTAAACGGAGACGAAAAAGTAGGCGCCTCGCTGAACGCCGGGAAGAATTTTATTTTGCCCCTCATTAACCCCGGCCTGAAAGTAGAAATAAATCACGATTGTGTAACTTACACCGCAACATTACTCCTGCCGAATGAACTGATATTTATGATTTATTGATATATGTTGTCATTGCGAGGGGTTTTATCCGAAGTTGAGTGTTTTTGCGAAATCCACCTAGGCGGACAATCTTTCTTTTGCTGTTAAAACGGGATCGCTTCATCGATAAAGCCGACTCGCGATGACAGTACTATATCTTTACAAGGGGTGAAGATGACTAAGTATTACTTTGTGTACATTATGACAAACAAAAACAATACGGTTCTATATACGGGAGTCACTAATAATATTATCAGAAGAGTTTATGAGCACAGAGAAGGTATTGTTGAAGGGTTTACTAAGAAGTATAATATTAAAAAACTTGTTTATTTTAAAACTTTTGACGATGTTGGTCTTGCGATAGACAGGGAGAAGCAGATAAAAGCCGGTTCCCGGGCAAAGAAAGAGATTTTGATAAATAGTATCAACAAGGATTGGAAAGACCTCTGGGATGACATTAAGGGTTAAAAATGTTGTCATTGCCCCTTACATTGCGCGTGTTATTGTCCTTGTCATTGCGAGGAGTTTTTACCGAAGCAATCTCAAAAAGCGAGATCGCTTCGACTAAGGAGCCGTCTCGCGATGACAGTATATATGGAACTTTTCACAAAAGCTTTTGTCTAAACTATAGAAAATAAGTAGTACAGGAGGTTTTATGTTAAGAAACAAATTGTTTTTGAAAGTTCTAACCGGATTTCTATTGTTGTCTGCCGGGATGCATGCACAGCAGGTCGTTGCGGAGTCGAAGATAAGTGAGGTTACGGTGTACTCGGACCGGGCGCTTGTTACCAGACAAGCTGTCGTAGAGATAAAACCGGGTACTTCTATCATCAGTTTTGATAAGATACCTCTAAATGTAGACAGGAATTCGCTCCGCGTAAGCGGCGCCGACAAAAGACTTAAAATCCTCGGGATTGATATTAATGAACGCTCTAAAGAAGTTGCTTTTAATCCGAAACTTGCGGAACTTGATGACAAACTGCAGGAAGTGAAAGACGCAAAGAAGATTCTGGAAGACCAGCTTGATATGCTTGGTGGTAAAGTAAAATATCTGGAAGCGCTAAAGAATCCTCCGAAAGGCAAGGACGGGGATAATAAGCTTACTGTTAAGGAATTTAAAGAGATACTTGCCTTTGTTGAAGAAACGCTCCTTGAGATTTCAAGCAAGCAGAGACCTGCCGCTCTTGAGATAAGAAAGCTGGATAAAAAAATTGAGATGTTGAATAAAGAAAGAAACTCCATTGCCAGGGGGAGCCAGAACTCCTATAAAAACGCCGAAGTTTCGGTGGAAGCAGCCTCGCAGGGCAAATACGGCGTGGAAGTCAGTTATGTGATTTATGGCGCGGGCTGGCAGCCGGTTTATGATGTCAGAGCGGGTTCTTCCAACTCCGTGGAGTTCGCCTACCATGGTCTTGTGACCCAGAGCACAGGTGAGGACTGGAACGACGTCCTTCTTTCCCTATCCACGGCAAAGCCGTATCTTGGCGGGAATGCTCCCCAGCTTTCGGCGTGGTATTTGAATTATTATATGCCCCGGATAATGGATAAATCAGAAATGCGGAAATCTAAAAGTGCTGCAGCCCCAATGGCTGCGATGAAGAAAGAGATGAGTGAAGCAGCGGAAGAATATGATGAAATCATGGTGTCTAACAGCGTAGCTGTGGTGAATGCCGAGATGGAAACCAGCCGTACATCGGTATTCTTTAAAATTAAAAAGAAAATGTCAATTCCTTCAGATTCCAATCCTCACAGAGTACCGGTTTCAATTGAGAAGTTTGAAACCAAGCTTGAATATGAAGCTGCGCCGGAATTCTCAAAGTATGCGTACCTGAAAGCAAAGATCAAGAACACGGATAAACCTCTTCTTGCCGGGCAGATGAATATTTTCCTTGAAGATAATTATGTGGGCAACTCCTACATAAAAGAGATCCCCGCTGATAAAGAGTTTGACGCGTATCTTGGTGTTGATGAAGGAATAAGTATAGAAAGGAAGAGAGAACAAAACAAAGAGAGTGCTACCGGCTGGTTCCTCGTCGGTACAAACAAGAAGCACAGCAGGCAGTTTAAAATCACGGTGCAAAACTTCAAAAAAGAACCGGTAAAGCTAACTCTTACCGAAAGAGTTCCCGTCTCTCAAAACGAAGAGATAAAAGTAAACTTGGTAAACTTATCCCCCGACAACGCCATAAAAACAAAAGAGGGCTTTTTGAAGTGGACTATGGACCTGAAACCCGGCGAGAAAAAAGAACTTACGTACGAATACACAATAGAGTATCCGAAAGACAAGGTAGTCCCGATGATTGGCGAGTGAAGCCGGAGGAACGGAGGCGCGGATGCGCAGAGGTGCAGCAAAAAAGAAATTGTAGTTGCTCAATTTCATTGAGACGCCTGCATTCGCCGGAACGGCCTAAATCAGGCAACTACTAAGAAAAAGTAATTGTTTTCACCCGTCACCTGCTTTTAAAGGGCTGTCTTAACCGGCGGCCCTTCTTCATTTTAGCCTTTAAAAGCACACCTCTTAGATGTATAATCAGGTTAGTGGACTGACAACGTGCTATTTCGGTGTCTATACCAGCAGTTAATTTGTCTGGGTGAAATAATTCAAGGGGAAAAGATGAATACATATTTAAGTCTTAGTATTGTTGCAATTATGGTGGCGAGTACGGTTTTCGCATGGCTTTCTATCAGGAAAAAGAAGGATCTGCGAGGGATTATACTGCTTGTTCATGGTTGTCTTGCGGTGCTTTTTGGCACATTGCTATATAGTTTTGTTAATGCCCAGAAGATTCTTTACCCGCAAATAGATTATTCAAAGTATATTTATTTTACAGGGACCTGGATTTCGAAAATTTCAGATGCGTCTTCGATTGTTTTCATTTTCTGCGGCTTCCTCTTATTTATGGAATACAGAAAATACAAACAAAATATTGGGAAATATATTGAATGGTATTATTCAAAACAGAACCGGAGTATTTACTATTTTAGTTGTATATTTTTGGCGGTAATGCCAATGCTGATGATTTTTGAGTCTCCTGCTTCAAGATCAAGTGATCTCAAGAGAGCATCAAGCACTACATTATTCTATCTGATACTAATGTGGTCATCGTACCTTGGTGTCAGAAAAAGGGTTTCAGCAGCACGATGGGAAGAGAAATCAATCAGAAAATATAGGACGGGAGAGGTAAGGCTGTTGTTTATGGTTTTGGGAACTCTTTCTGCTTCAATAGAAGTACTTTCGAGAGATAAAAATGTCGTTGTTGTTTCTTTTAACTTGCTGTTTATGGTTTTTGCGCTTTTATTAGTAATCGACTCTTTAATTAACATAGAAGAAAAAAACAGGGAAATAAATAGATCGAAAACGAAGAAGATAAATTAAGTATCGAAATTATTGGCAACCACTGTCAAATAGCGTTTTAGCATCGTTTCGGTACAAGCTTCGCTTGCATTACTGCCAAGGGTGAAAGAAGTAAAAAAATCTCAAGGGGATTGGGGGTAAGATATGAAACAACGAAAATTTGTTTTTAAAGATATGGTGCAAACTATAACTACATCGGGAAGAAGAAAGCCAGAGGAAAAACATATCTTGTGTATGCGGCAGCAAAAGACAAATGCGGAAACTGTAAGCGGAACGGGGTTTGCTACAAAGGGCGGCTACTCGGCAAGTATGGCAGAAGAATCATGATATATGAAGATAGGATTTTTAAGGAAGAATACAGAAAACTATTGAAAGATAATATAGCCTTAATAAAGAAAAGAAAGACGGCGTTAGAACCGATGTTTGGAAATGTAAAAGAACGACATCGATTCAGGCGATTTATGCTAAGAGGGCTGGAAAAAGTAAAAAGCGAATGGAGTTTGGTAACTACAACGGCAAATTTACTAAAGTTCTGGAACATGACTGGGAAAAAAGTACTTGTAAACGGATAAAAGAAGCCCGAGTGGTGTTATTTTTGATAAAACAGTCTTAAATGAAGATTATTAAAACGGACTTTTGGTACAGCCTCGTAAGCCCGTGGTAGTTGACTTAACGATATGTCCGTCCTCCGGCTTCAGTCTTTTGCCTTCTGGAAATCGCTTTTGCTAACCCTCCCCGACTCTATTTCGTTTTTTGTTATTTGCCGAACCTCCGTGCTTCCAAGCCTCTGCGCATCTATTTTAGTCTCTTTCTGGATGCTATTAATTTTGTTATACTAAGTGCTATTTCAGATAAAAAAATAAATAGAATAAAATCAGGTGTTCCCGGGTTGGATAATATGTTTTATGGTGGGATTGTCAAAGAAACCACTGTGTTTGTTCCGGGAGTATATCGCGACGTGAACATTTTCTCTCCGGCAAAGATTAGCTACGGAGATTTCTTTTCTGAATTCTTCCAGGACTATTCTGATTTTGTCTTTTGAGGTGTATTTCCGGTTGGTATATTTTCTGATTTTCCTGACAAACACATTGTCGCGTTCCTTTGAATCTAATTTTGAACTGCCTTCTTTCAGAGCGTAACCTTAAAACCCTCTAAACCTTAAATTACCACTTTCCTTCAACAAGTACAGAACTTCAACATGACCCTCTGAATGATACGCTTTACGGCATATAATATTACTTCTTCAATACTTGTAAACATCACTAAAATATAGTTAAATTGCTATTGGAAGACTGGAGAGGGTAAAGCATATAGGATAGAAAATAATACAGGATAAACTGTGAAAAATCAATATAATACCCCATATATCAATGTAGTGCTCTTGACGATTTGCCGATTGTATACTACAATTCAATTGAAAGGGTTTCGTGAAATACTAGGAGCTTTATGAAGATACTCTGTATTCCGTGTATGTATGCATTATCACATATAAGCCGTCTTCTCGCAGTCGGGATAGAGATCAGGAAAAGAGGGCATGAGGTTATTTTTGCGGGGGAAGGTCAAAAAAAGAGATTTATTGAGGAAGAGGGATTTACTGTTTTGCCGCTGCATGAACCTGATTTCGAGGAAGTGTTTGGAAATATTCGTAAAGGTAAACTCAAGTTTATCAGTGAAAAAGAGATAGATCTCATGATTGCGGCTGATTTGAAGTTGTATAAGGAAGTAGTCCCTGATCTTGTTCTTACAGATGGCAGATTTACTGCAGCCGTTTCGACACAGATGGTCAATATAAAGCACGCTGCAATAGTGAATGTTTCCTCTACAGAGTACAGAGCGTTACC
>MFGV01000058.1 GCA_001778375.1 Candidatus Firestonebacteria bacterium RIFOXYD2_FULL_39_29 | reverse complement strand
GTTCAGATTTTTCAAGAAAGGAGGTTTTGTAACCAAGGATGCTCGCTACTTCTCAAACACAACATTTGACATTAACTCCTCCGCATGAATAAGAGGTGAATTTAAAGTGATTGCCTTAAAATGAAATGAAATGAAATATTTTAAATGAAAATATTTTTGTGATTTTCAAAGGATCTATCCAGAAACTATGAGTTTCCGACAGGAGGCGAAGAGGTTTCAATGAAATAAATATAACGCGTATCAATAATTTGTTATAATGTAATTCTTAACCTTTAAATTGCATTTGCATGCGTCTTTTTTTATATCCATTTCCAAATAAACCGCTTCGAATGCGTTTCGGATATTCAATATTACTCCAATTCTCAAGATCGTTAATATTCCCGGAAGAAAAAGGATTTTTTATTGCATTTTCCACAGGGACAAATTCTTCCTTCGGGGAATGGCAGACAATACATAACTCCGGCAGTATATCAAAAAAGGTCAACCCGCATTTTCTACAAACATATTTATTCATTCTGCCTCCTGAATTTGATTATCCTATTTTTAAATTGCTTTACAACCACAATCTAACAGACTGCTGAAAAACTCAATATTTCATTGCTTATGTTGTTTGATTCGCTCCTACAAAAACAAAGTGCATGTTTTAGCAGCAGTTTAAACGACACTGGATACCGGATCTGAGTCCGGTATGACAAAAAGTGAGTTTTTCAGCAGCCTGCTAATATAATTATTAAGGCGTTTACCCTTCTCTTTTCTTTCCGGCACTATTTCTTTCAACAAGCCTGTTTCTAGTCTGGTATTGTCTTTGAATTCCTTTCGCTTCAAGAGAACCTCTTCTTCTGATATTGCCGTATATTTTATTTTCCATCAACATCCTTAAAGACATAACTATCAAAATCAAATACCCTGTCAGCTGTAAGGCCGTATTTATTTTTTCCATTTTGTCTTCCTTAAATTAACTGCCAAACATACTGTCTTATTAATTCTTTTTCTGCTTCCAACCAATGGGCCAAATCGTTACCATGTGTCTTCCCGTTCCTTTCAAAGAGCTCGTAAGCTTTTTTTTCCGCTTCAAGCTTTATCTTTGCCTTGAGCACCTGCCTGGTTACTTCGGGATGGAGAATCAGCGCTTTATCCTCTCTTGACATTATTTTTATATTTCTTCGCTTTTCTCTTTTTACCGGATCCGACTTTTTCATCTTTGCCTCCTTAATAAATTCCTAACTAATAATATCAATTAATTTCAAATATATTAATTGGCTGTTTCTACTTATTATTGACTTTGTTCTTACGCTATATTTTATACAGGAGAAAAAGAATAATGAATAAGTCTTTTAATAGGAATCAGACGACACTACAATAGATTTATGGCAAGTATGACGCAGAAAACCACGAAGGTTCATATTAAAACACCTTCAATCTTTGAAATTACGTCCAGGGGCGTAAAGGGTTTTCTTAAATATTTATCCCCTCCATAGGCTGATTTCAAGTTATACACATCTTCCTTGTAATATCCGCTCATAGCTATAATCGGAATCCGGTAGGTATCTTTGTTTTGTTTTAATTTTAACGTTAACTCATATCCGCTTAAACCGTCCATTCTCATATCCATCAATATTACATCAGGTTTTTCTGTTAGTACTGTTTTCATCGCAATATTACTATCATTAACTAATATAGTCTCATACCCGCTCGAAGACAGCATTACACCGAGCTCTTCAAGAAACTCTTTATTATCGTCAATAATCAGCACTTTTTTCATGGAAATCCCCTTACTTAAGAAACATTGTAAGTTAATAGCTTTTTTTCATTACTCAGATTATGATTTGTTCTTTCAGAAGACTTGAGGAAGCCTTCTGCAATCAGTCTTAATTTTTGCTCATTTATTATTTTTATCTTTCTTTTACCGGTTTCAAGGATCTTTTCCTTCTTAATACTGCTGGTAAATCTTATTACGGTTTCAAAGCTGGTCCCGACCATATTGGCAATTTCTTCCCGGGTAAAACTAAGCTCGCCGCCTATTTTTTTAAACAGGATAAGAAGGATTTTCGCAATACGTTGCTCTACTCTTTCATTTGTTTTTTCCTGGATTTTGCAATAAGCAGACAATAACTTCTTAGAAATAGTTTTCATAGCCAGAAAGGAAACGGCAGGAGATTTTTCCATTAAGGTTATAAGCTTTTCTTTTCTTATAAGTAATACAGATGCTTTATCTAAAGCTATTGCAGAATACGGATATGAATCCCCGCAAAAAACATAGACAGGGTCTATCAAATCCCCTTTAACAAATATATCCAATATATTCTCTTTCCCGCAAAGACTGTATTTTGATGTTTTTACCATACCTTCGGTAACAATATATACATAGTCGCCTTTTTCCCCTTCAGTAAATATTACACTTGCCTTTACATATTTCCTCTCTATCGCTTCTCTACTAATTTTTTCTAATTCCAGATTATCCAGAGACTTGAACAGCTCACATACTTTTATACTTTTTTGTTTGTCCATTTTTCACTCCTTTTTCAGCACTAATTTTAATTATCCTGTAATATATTATAGGCTGATTTTGAAATACATAAATTGGCGGATTCTATTTTCTATTGACTTTTTTCTATCGTGAGAAATTGCGCTTAAATGCGGATTATTCAACAATATTTTTTATTTCTTCCAGCAGGGTAACGACATGAAAAGGCTTACTTAATACTTTTGTAACTATTGATTCCAGATTTTCATCTTTCAGCAACTTCTCTATATGCGGTCTGCCGCTTATTAGAAATACCGCTGATTTAACCTTCATTTTTTTAATTTTTTTTATAACACCTATGCCATCTGTATGGCCCGGCATTTTAAAATCAAGCAATATAATATCATAAGTATTTTTTTCGATTAATTTTATGCCTTCCGCACCGTCAAACGCCGAAACAACATCATAGCCTTCATCTTTCAGTATTTCTGATATTTCCTCGTTTAGTTCTATATCATCGTCTATCATGAGAATTGTCTTTTTCATCTTTTTTTCTCTTCTATCGGCAAAAATATGGCTAATATTGTTCCTTTGTTAACTGTGCTTTCAACTTCTATTTTCCCTCCGTGTAAATGTATTATTTGATTGCAAACACTAAGACCTAACCCCGTCCCTCTTGCTTTGGTGGTAAAAAACGGATCAAAGATTTTGTCAATGTTTTCCTTCTCAATCCCAATTCCGTTATCTTTTATCATTATTTTAATAAACTTGTTATCAACTATTCCGGATTCAATTGCTATTTCGCCCTTTTTATCTGAAATTGCATCAAAGGCATTATTAATAACATTACTGAACAACTCTCTAATTTGATAAGGATCCGCACATATAGTTAAACGTCTAATCCCCCTATTATCAATAAACAATTTTATCTTTTTCTTGTAAAACCTTTTCTTTGCCATAGTAACACATTCATCTAAAATACTTATTACTTTTATTTCTTCTAACTGGGGAAGTTTAATCCTGGAGTAAAATAAAAGGTTATTTATTATATGATTACTTTCTTCTATCTTTTTCTCAATATTCTCAATATGTCTGTCTAATGCAACGTTATTTGCTTTTCTTTTTACATTGTAAATTGCTATCCTGATCGCCGCCAAAGGATTTCGTAACTCATGGGCCACCGTTGCAGCCAAGGTACCGATATCTGAAAGCCTCTTTGTGTCATTCAACTCCTGCTGTGTAGCTGCTAACTTTTTCTCCATTATTTTATATTCGGTAATATCACGGGCAGCAGCAAAAACTCCGGCTATTTCACCTGCTTCGTTCTTATAAACAGCAGCATTATACAAAACGTCCGTAAGCCTCCCCGAAATGTGTTTTATTGTAAGGGGATAATCCTTAACAAATCCTTCAGTAAATACCAGGTCATAACCTGACTTTGCTTTATCCGGCTCAGTAAAATAATCCAGAAATTTTGTACCAATAAGCTTTTCTCTCGAGACACCTGTTGCCAGCTCAGTAGCCTTACTTACATCCATAATCTTCCCTTTACGACTTATGGTGACCAGAGGATCCAGGCTTGTTTCTATAAGTGTGCGGGAATACATTGATGCATCTTTTAATTTGTCAAGTAACTCAAATCTTCTCAAACCTCCTGATATCACCGAACACAAAGATTCTACCGATTCAATGATCTCAAATGGTACTTTATTCTCTTTTTCATCCGAGAGATGAAGAGACCCTATTATTTCACCGACGCTTTTGATAGGGATTACAGCAACTGACGCATATCCGGTTTTCGCGCACACACAACGAAATCTCCTTTTTTCTTTGTCAGTTAAATCATCAATAAATCCAAATTTATTATTACAGTAAAAAGAACCATACTTAGACATTTTTTCCTTCTCTGAGAGAGCTGATTTCCCCGTAATGACCCTGATACACACACATTCATCTGTTTTGACAGAAAGTCTATTTTCTGATTTTATAAACTCCTCGCTAAAACCTTTGTATGCCGCATAAGGAATATTCCCATTTGTATCCAATAATCTTATCCCCACATTTGAGCAACCGCTAAATTCGGAAACGACCTCAATGATCTGTTCCAGGAATTCCTTTCGTGATGTTATTTTCACTATAGATTCTTGCAGGATATTCCTATAATAGATTTGTTTTTCCTTTTTTACCCTTTCAATTATTTCATTGCTTAGTCTTATATTTGCTTCTTTTAATTCAACAGTGCGTTCATCCACCGTTTGTTCCAAAATAACATAAGAATTTTTCAGCATTTCCTCATATTTCTTTCTTACTGATATATCTATTGAATAAATACGTATGTTTTTAGTATCGGGCAAATACTGCATCATCTGGAAGAACCAACTATTTTTAACCTTTACCTCTCTGCTATAATTATTTTTCCCGTTTTTTGTTAAATTCTTAATCACATCATCCCAGTCCTGCAAGAATTCATCTTTCTCTTTAATATCTCCATCTTCCGGAAGTATCTTTTTTGCACTTGGATTAGAGTATGTAACGTTACCGCTAAAATCAACTTCGATAACAGGATTAGGGTTTAGCGTCGGAAATGTTGCCAATCTTACCAGTTCAGTCTCTGCTTTCTTGTTTTCAGTAATATCTATTGCGACAGTTGTCACCCCTATTGTTGCTTTTTTATCATCTTTTAAAGGTTCAATAATTGTGTCAATATATTGTTTTTCTCCTGCTATCACATTCTCAAATACTTCTCTGGTTCCTCTTCCCGTCTTAAGTACCGTATTTTTTATGTATATCAATTTTTCAGAGTTTCCATTATTGATAAGCTCTCTGTCGGTTTTGCCAATAATATCTTTTACGGCGTATCCGGATTTGGAATTATACATCCAGGTATAACACAGCTGCTTATCTTGAATAGATACAGCTATAGGGGAGTTGTTTAAAACCAACCTGAACAGTTCTTCATTTTTTTTCAACAGATCTTCAGCCCGCTTTTGCTCTGTAATATCATTGCCCACAGACTGTACTTCCACTATATTTCCTTTTTCGTCAAATATAGCCCGATCAGTCCATTTTTGCCATCTGATCTCATCATTAGGAAATACAATTCTTTGTTCATGGCTTCCGACCGGATTATCTCTGCTTAATTTACTAAGATATTCTTGAATTGTTTTTCTCTTTTCATTGTAAATTAGAGGTAAAAAGCTTTCTCCAATTAAATCTTTGGATTTCTTACCGAAGTAACGGCAAAACGCTTCATTTACAAATATTATTGCGCCGCCAAGCATCCAGCTGCAGATCAATTCTGTCTGATCCTGTACCATTCCCCGGTATTTTTCTTCGCTTTGCTTTAAACCCCTGAATAAAAGATCCAATGGTTTTTTCAAGCCTGTTTCTATTACTGCTTTATAAATCAGATAAAAAGCAACTAATTTCAAATAATGTCCGGCAAGATTATAGTATCCGTATGGATCCGAATAAAGTGTAAACGATATCTCGGATAACACGGTTATTATTGTTGCTCCGCTCAATAAGTTAAAAACCGTTCTGCTAAAGTGCTCCCTTCTCTTGTATAGCATGTAAACCGACAATAAAAAGATAATCGAAATAACATATTCACTGACTAATTTAAAATCAGTTAAACCGACCCCTTCTATATAACAAATCGGAAAATTCTTCCAATACAAGATACTTAACAGCAATATTATTGTTGAACTAACAAATCCGGAAATAATATAATTTATTTTAATTCTTTTTCCTATTATAAATGTAGCAATAAGAAATATAATGCTCTGATAATATCTGGCAGAGATCCAAAATTGTGTCGCAGGATTTGTTTCGAAACCAAGAAAGATACCCATGCCTTTATATGATAAGGTGTGCAAAATATCGATTACAGTCATAAAAAAATAACCGACACCCAGGAAGAGAAAATAATCGCAATCAAAATATTTACGCGAGTTCCATACAATAATAAAAATAGAAAAGGATACAATGACGGTGAATATTTCAATGGCTGAATGAAATAGCAGATAATTATTGTTTTTAATTATAAACAAACCGGCAAGAACCACTAAAGAGGCAACAATCCAGAGGACTACTTTATAATAGCTTTTACCCCATTTCATTTTTTTACTCTTTTTCGGTACTCCGTGGGGGTGGAACCGGTTATTTTCTTAAATTGCCTTATAAATGACTCTGAATTCTCATACGCCAGTTTGTATGCAATTTGATCCACATTATAACCGGTTTTCTTTAAAAACTCTTTAGATTTATTTATTTTCAAATTCAATTTATAATCACTAAAACCCATTTTTAATTTAACCTGAAACATCCTGCTCAAGTATTTTGGACTTAGCCCAACGACATTTGCAGCATCATTCAGGGTAATTTTTTTCAAATAATTACGCTCAATAAATCCTTTTACCTTCTCCATTTTATCTTTCAAATCCATACTGTCGCTTTCAGGCAAACCCTTTTTTGTGCTTAATACTTTTTCAATAACATCTCTGGTCGAATCAACATCCAAAGGTTTTTCAATGAAATCATCAGCTTTAGCCCTTAAAGCTGAAACCACAACTTCTTTTGAACCATACCCCGTAAAAATAATTATCTTTACATCTTTATCTATCTCTCTGATATTTTTTAATATTTCCAGTCCGCTTTTTCCCGGCATTCTCACATCCAGTATTACAAGATCTATTTCGTTTGGTTTTTTTAAAATCGACAGGGCCATATCACCGTTTACGGCTTCTGTAATATCATACTCTTCAAAGCAATCCTTAAACTCGCTTCTTAAGATACTATCGTCGTCAACCAGAAGTATTTTATTTTGCTTTACATTTTTCATTTTAACATTATACCTTTCTGTTAAATGATACAGTCTGACTATTCTATACTTTTTATTGACTTTTTTCCATCCTGAAAGGAGTTCCCCAAAAACGAAGTAGAACCATTTAAACTATAAATTAATAAAACCCTCATGTTTATCGAGTGATCAGTGCTAACGCACGATCTCACCACAGGTGGACACTGATACAAGATATAGTTCCAATGAACTAAAATCTGAAAATCTCTCAATCTTTATTTCTAGGCTTTAAAAACAAAAACGCCATCATTTGGTCACTTAAGACGGCGTTTTATCTACAAACATTTTCAGTTAGTTTGTTTTAGCAGCAGTTTAACTACGCTTGATACCGCCCTCCACAAAGCGTTGGCGGGTCAAAAACTAGATCTGAGTCCGACATGACAAAAAGCGGGGTTTTCAGCAGTCTGCTAGAATCATTTCAGAGTAAACGATATCTGCAATGTTTTTATAATTTACAAATACTTTTACTTTTGAACCAGGCAAACTTATCTTTTGGAGCAGAGTATTTTTTTTCCACGGAGATTCTTTCAAGTGAATACCGAGAAAATTCATTTGTTTTAATATATCGTAAACAAGACCTTCAAGTGAATATAATTCCGACCCGGAAATGACTATCGTATCAATACCGGATAGGACAGCCAATGATCCTCCGATATATTTAAGTATCTGATTCCTATATATATCAAAGGCAAGCTTGACCTTCTCGTCCTTACCATAAATTCCGGCAAGGTCTTTCATGGACATATCGTAACCGGTAACGCCAAAAAAACCGCTTTGCTTTTTCAAGACCTCATCCATCTTGTATATAGAATAACCTGCTTTTTTCATAATATAAAATACGGCACCCGGATCAAGATCACCGCAAGAGGTCAAAGACATTATTCCTTCAAGAGGCGTTCCTCCCAGACTTACGGTCAATGGCTTATTATTTTTGATACCGCAAACAGTTGTCTTTTTGTCAAGAACAAGCGAGATAACTTTTTTATTTTTACCGAAGAGGCAGGCGGCGTAACTGTGATAGATCCCGTGATAACCAAACTTCCTTAATTTACTCTTTTCTGAACTACTTAGAGGTATGGCATAAAACACCTCTTCCAAAGGAAGAGAAAGAAAAAAAGAAGTATCAAAAAACAGAGAAACAGGTATTTTTGTATTTTCTTTGAATAATCTTCGTAAGAGCTTTACGGCAAAAGGTATATAAGACGGATATATATCCGACAAGCTTTCTAATTTATCTATTATGTTTTCTTTCATAGGCTCCGGATTTTTTGATTTTTCCGGACCAAAAGGGAGAACAAACGAAACTGCTGTAATATTATCCGGGTCGATCCCTTTTACAGCTAAGACCTCAAAGAAACTCTTTTTCTTATCCATAATTTCATCATGTTCCAGAACAAATGTAATCTCTTCTTTGCTTCTCTTACTTTCAAAGACTGTGACTTTGATATTACTTGCTCCTATTTCTCCTACTAGTTTCATTTGTGCGCTCCATATGCTTCCCTCGCTATCATTATCTCTTCATTGGTCGGCACTATCATAATACGGGCTGCGGATTTTCCGGAGGAAATATCCTTTATCCCTGACTTATAATTATTATTCTTCTTTTTATCCAACTTTATTCCAAAAATCTCCATTGCTTCGCAGACTTTCTCCCTTACAAGAGGGACCGAAACACCAAGAGAATCAGTAAAAATTAAAATGTCCGGTTTTCTCAGAAGAAGCGAGTAAAAACCTATATATTTTTTTATCCTTCTTATGAACATATTAAAAGCAAAAGCAGCATTTTTATCATTTTTCATTGTCTTTACGGCATCGCGGAGATCAGAAGAGGAGCCAAAAATACCCAGAACTCCGCTTTTTTTATTTAATATTTCATCCGCCTGCTTGACGGTAAGGTCTTCGTTTGCAATGAGACGAAATAATACTCCCGTGTCAAGGTCTCCGCTCCTTGTATTCATAATAAGCCCCTCTAGCGGAGTTAAACCCATAGTATTGTGTATGGAATGACCGTCTTTTACCGCACAGATGCTGGCCCCTCCGGTCCCGAGATGACAGCTTATTATTTTTTGCAGGTCAAACTCTCTTTTTAAGAACCGGGCAGCCTCTGTGGTTACGAACTTATGCGAAATTCCGTGAAAACCAACTCTGCGGATCCCGTATTCTTTTGCAATTTTTGCCGGTAAGGCGTAGGTATAATTTTCCGGCGGAATTTGCGCATGAAAGGCGGTATCAAAAACAGCATACTGGGGTATTTCCCGTGAAAAATTACGGCACATTTCCATAAAAGAATGGGAAACCGGATTATGTATAGGCGCAAGGTCAAAGGTAGTTTTCAGCTTTTTCAGGTCATTATCTTCCGCCCTGGTAGTCTTATTATAAAGATTCCCGGGATGCACAAACCTGTGGGCAAAAGCTGTTGTTTTAAGCCGGCTGTTCTTTGCGACATCCTCCGCTATTACACCCATAATGCATTTAAAAGCTGTACTGTGGTCAGGCATATCAATCTTAAGCACCCTTTTTTCACCCAGAACTACGTGTGTTATAAAAGAAGCTCCCTGGGTCTTAATCCCCACCCTTTCAGCTTCCCCAAAAATAAGGTCTTTTTCGCCGGGCATACTGATTAACCTGTATTTTACCGAAGAACTTCCGGGATTAAAAACAAGTATGTTAATACTTTCTTCAGATTTCATCTGAACTCCACCCGAACGAGGGAATGCCGATATTTCTATACGCTATCCAGGCCGTGCCCAGAACTGCAGCTTCCAGATTCTTAAGCTGTTCCGCTTTATCCGTAACTTTGGAGTGTTCTTCCTTTCCTGCGCCAAAACCCAAGGTAGGAATTTTAAGTTTACCATACGTATAAGAACCAAAAGTAAAGGAATTCTGCCAGTACCCTGTTTTAGATTTTAAATCCACTTCAGAAAGAGCATCCATAGATTTTCTAACAAAAGGCTCTGCGCTGTCCATAAGCCACGGCTCATATTTTTTCTCAACTTTCAAGTCCAGCCCGCCGTTCATATGCAGTTGTTCAACCGCGACTGCCGTATTAACTGAATATTTTTCCTTTTTCGAATAAACTTCTTCCGCAATAGACTTGGCCCTTTTCAAAATAGCATAATGATCTTCCTCCGGCACAAAGACCCTATCTACGGTGAATTTCATCTCTTTCGTGCCCGAGTCATTCTTGGTGTAAGAAACATCTCGGACCGAAAGTTTGGATTTTCCAAGGTTGGAATTCAAAGGGAGTTTCTCTCCTACTTTATACAATTCATTAACAAGAGGAAACGCCATCTGCATTTTACTGTCTGCCGTCTGCCCGGAAAAATCCCCGGTTATCTGTATCTCATATTCCATTCTGCCTTTATGACCGAGGTATACATTTAAACCGGTAGATTCGCATAGAAGAACGCTTTTTATTTTATTTCTCCTGTGTTTAAGTGTTTCACTGAACAAATATTCCACTCTAGCTTCGCTGTTATTAATGTTTGGAATGCAGCAGAAAATAATATTACCCTTTAGAGGCGCAAGCGAATTTTCAAGCAAAGTCCCTGCGAATAAGCCCGAAGTTATGCCATTTTTAAAACCGGCATTGCCGCCTGTTTTTTCCGTTGCATCAAAATGCGAAAGAATAACGATATCCCCTTCATCACGGCTTCCTTTTATCAGTCCTACAACGTTTTCGGCTTTATCGATTGAAACGACATCATAACCATTGTTTTTCATCTCTTTAGAAATATACTTTGGAAAATGCTCGAAATTCGTATTTCCAATTTCAATTTCACCGAGTTTAGACCAAAATTCTTCCACACCGCTTTTAAGTCCGCCCAACCTGCTTTTCAGTATGTCTTTCATATTTCCTCCTGTTTTATATTGATTAACATTATTAAGCATATATTAACACCTTTTGCAAAAAAAACTAGAAAGAAGGCGGCGTTATCACCCAAACAGCCTCAGCCTCCCCGTTTCCAATATTTTTAAAGGAATGCGGGGTTTTTGAATTAAAATATATACTGTCTCCTTTTTTCAATATATAGATACTGTCATTCAATTTTATCTCCAACTCCCCCTTTAGTACCAGGACAAATTCCTGTCCATAATGCGTGTAATTAGATCCTCCGGAACTGGCATTTTTGTTCATTTTAAATAGAAGAGGTTCCATTGTCTTATTGTTATCCGGAGAAGTGAGGAGATACATACTTACCCCTTTTTCAAGGTCCTTTATATTCTTTCTGTCTTTCTCCCTTGTTACCGGCACTTCAGATACCTGCTGCCCCTCACCGATAAGCTCACCTACCGTAGTGGAAAGTTTGTCCGCTATTTCCTTCAAGGTTGAAAGAGACGGTGAAGCCTTTCCCATTTCCACTTGAGATATAAAGCTCGCGCTCAAATTCAAGCTTCTAGCAAATTCGCGAAGCTTAATCCTCTTGCCTTCGCGTAACCTTCTTATATTTACTCCTACCGGATTCATCATAGCTTTATTATATACTATTTCACGTCAGCTGTCAAGCAGTAATGAATATTTGTTAATCTAGCATTAACACTCTTTTGCCCGGACTTATTTTGTTTTGCTTACTTATTTATCACAATACTTGCGCCTTCTATTAAACCGTAAGGCACAAATACGTACTCCAATTTCTGGTCTGCGTCGTCTACAAACTGGTCCGGACCTACCCAGCCAACATCATCCCCAAGCCTGTGATGACAAGGTCCAAAAGTATTTCTCAACGACCTTACGGGCCCAATTTTATATTATTCAATCTCTACCGGAAATTTCTTGCATAAAATATTATTCTCTTAAAGTAACACCGGACAACATTTTTCTAATCTTACATTAAGGAGCATTATTTTTTTACCACTACTATTACGTTGGACAATAGCACTATCTTTAGTTTTACTGCAGCCGGCGGTAGTCGCGGGGGGAAAGGCCTGTTATACGTTTGAATATGCGGTTAAATAGAGACACGCTGTTGTATCCTGTTTCATAAGCTACCTCAAGGATGTGTTTGTCCGTATTTTTAAGTAAAAAACATGCTTTGTAAATTCTAAATTCAGTTATATATTCAAAAACACCGTAACCTGTTGTTTTCTTAAAAAAAAAGGAGAAATAAGCCGGAACCAGATTTACTTTATCCGCAAGCTCTTTTAAAGTAATCTTTCCGGAATATCTTTTCTCAATATGTACAAGGATCCTCTTAATCCGTTCATCATTTTCCATATAAGACATTTTAATATCAGATTCTTTTTCAAGATGTCTTGCCAGGTTGATTATTAACTCCGCAAAATAGGTCTTAGTAACCGTTTCATAACCTCTTTTTTTTCCGTCATGTTCTACACATATTTTTTTTATAAGACTTTCAATAAACACCGTTTCAGCAGGTGGAAGATGAACAGGCATACTTAATTTTTCATTAAGCACATTCACAAAACTTTTCTTCCCGGGGAATACTTTCTCAAGATAATTCTTCTGAATCTCTCTTTCGAGTTTTACGGAGAATATAATATTATATATCCCAATCTCTTTATCTGTCTCATAGCCGTGGACCCCGCCATCCGGGATAAAAAATATACTGCCTCTTTTAATACTCTTTTTTCCCTTAAGTGTTTTATGAAACGCATGCCCTTCAATCGTAAAAACAAGCTCATTAAAATCATGGGTATGCAGGTTTGTACCCTTTGACTCGGCATTTTTAAAGATATTGAACTCAAAACCGTTATAAAAATGATTTAAACCTTTAAGTAAAGTATATTTACTTTTCATTTAATCTAAAAAATGACGCCGCATTATCATAGCAGAACATCTTTACTTCTTTCATTGAAGGCAGGTATTTTCTGGCAAGCTGAATAGTGTCTTCAAACGGTTCAAGATTACAACCGGAAAACCATATCGGTCCGTCTGTACCTACTAATAATTTATTAAAACCGCCCACTCTCTCGGCCATTTCAAACAGCAAGGAGAAAAAACCCAGCCAGGAGGGTTCAATGTAACAGTTTTTAAAAGCACCGGCCATATAAACACTTTCTTCAATAGTCGAACCATGCCCCAGAATAAATCTTAAATTTTGACGTTTTCCCAAAACACCCCGAAAAGCAATAGCACTTTGCCCTCGGGTCGGCTGTGTATGGGTTATAACATACAAATCCCTTTCCTTCGCAAAATCAAGGATAGGTCCCACTATTTTTTCCGAGACCTCAAACGGTTTATAATGACAAGGATGTATTTTTATTCCGGTAATCTCCGGATGCTTTTTAAAAAAACGTTCGGTCGTTTTAATAGAGCCTTTTTCAAGCGGATTTACCCAGTAGGCCAGCTGAATCCTTTTGCCATATTTTTTTTTCAAAGTAAAAGCATCTTCATTTAGCCCTTCAATGTCTTTAGCATCAGGAGCGGCAAGAATAAGATTCATTCCGTCCACCTGTCCTTTTTCAATAAACTGCCCTATTTTCCCTTTATTCCCGTCCCACACATGAAAATGCGAATCAAAATATTTTACACTGGCCATTAACTCCTCCGTTGGAAAAGATTCCACTGATTACAAAGCTTTTGGATTCCGCTGATAAAGTCTGCACTAAATCCTAATCAGTTCTCGTAAAATATCTTTTATACTTTCCTATACTTTAAAATATTCCACAGACCTCGTACCACTAAATATTTTCTGATACAGAGCTATGAATCTAAATCATGAATGGTTTACAGATATCTAATAGAACTATCGGCTTTCACTGATAAAGCCTAATTTTAAAAACACACCACTGTTAAATTTCCTCTTCTGATATTTAAAATTCTCATTCATTAGCTATTTTTCTTAATGAATCTTACAAGCTCGCCCATATCAGCTGTGGCAAGACCTACGACAGTATCTGCACAACCGTAATAAACGCTTATTTTATTGGTCTTTTTATCATGCAAAAGAGCGGTCGGAAATACTACGTTCGGAACATCACCTATCATTTCATAGGGAGTCGCAGGCGCAAGAAGGTATTCTTTACAGCGGTATAGAGTCTTCCACGGCTTGTTGCCGTCCAGGATGGCGCCACCCATGCAATATATATAACCGCTGCAGGTAATACGTACTCCATGATATATTAAAAGCCATCCTTCTTTTATCCTTATCGGGGCAGGACCGGGGCCGACTTTAGATCTCTGCCAGCCCGAAGTAGCACCAAAAACAAATTTATGATTACCCCAATGTATAAGATCTTCGCTCTCGCAGTAAAATACTTCTCCAAAAGTAGTATGAAACGGATCAGAAGGCCTGTTCAGGCAGGCAAATTTACCGTTTACTTTCGAAGGAAATAGTACAGCATTTCTGTTATACGGAAGCATAATCTGAGTAATCTGTGTAAACTTTTTAAAGTCTCTGGTCTTCGCAATACCTATATGACAGGAAATACCAGCCGGATAATAACACCATGTAGTATAATAAGTCCCGTCAATCTCAACAACTCTCGGGTCATAGCAGGATGCAGTTTTATAATTTTCAGAAGTATCCCCTTTCATATCTATTTGTTTCTCATTTATCTCCCAGTTAATAGCATCCTCACTGAAGCCCGTATGAAGTTCGCTAAATAACCGGGTGGTGTCAACACGAAAAACTCCCGCATAACCTTTACCAAACTTCACTACTGCGCTGTTGAAAATACTGTTCGCGCCGGCAACATCCTCCGGCTTTATTATCGGATTTCCTTCATACCTCTTAAAAATAGTTTCATTCGCCATAAAACCGCTCCTTTTGGATTAAAGTTTCTTTTATATCAACTAAATTATATTAAGAATTCACTTACATGTCAAGCAAATACCCGACCATGTACCACTCAATACTTTCGGGTACATGTCCAAGAATCCAAAGTATGAAGGGTGCTACTTTTTATTAAGGGAAATACAAAACCGGTGCTGTATGAAAAACTGACAGGCTGTCACAGAATAACAGAAAACATGGAAAAATTCGACTAAAGGTATACTTTATAGTCTATTTCGGGGAAGATATTATCTTTATATTCCATCCAGTTAAGCCAGGGAAGGTCTATGGAGTTGCTGTTTATGTCCTCATAGAGTTTGGTAAACCTTGACAGGTGGTCTTTGGTGGCGTTCACGGCATAGCCTACATTCGTTCTGGTCTTCATAATAAAAGCCCAGTCGGAGGCTTGCATAAGTAAAAGTTCTCTTGCCATCTGATTCAGAGCTCGCTTTAATATTCCTTCGGCATCGGGTAACTTCGCCGCCATCTCGCACATTCTGTCAGCGGCTTTATGGAGATGCCTGTAAATCCAGTCATTTCCGCCTTCCAGCCATACTTCATGACTGCCTTTATAACCCCAGCTGGACTCACAGGGAGAGCAAACCTGATTTTTCGGGTATTCCTTAAGGTACTCGCTCGGAGTAATTGTTTTAAAGACATCCTGATCATGATAAACTTTTCTAAAAAAGAAATTTAAAAACTGAGGGCCCTCATACCACCAATGGCCGTAAAGCTCTGCATCATAAGGCGCAACAATTATCGGCTTTCTGTCCATTTTCGAGGCAAGATGTTCCACCTGTTTTTCGCGGTTAAAAACAAAATTACCGGCATGCTCCGCCGCTTTATGGTCGGCAATCCAGGGATCATACGCTTCTTTGTAATCCGAGGCACCGGTAATCCTGTAGTATTTCATACCGGTAAAGGTACGCAGCCCATCTTCATTAATATACGGTTTTATATATTCATAATCCAAATCAAAACCGACATCCCGGTAAAACTCTCTATAGTAAAAATCCCCGGGATAACCTTCCTTCGCACTCCACACCTGTTTTGAAGACTCTACATCCCTCGCAAACGCAGCTGTACCGCTTCTTGTAAAGACAGGTGCAAAGATACCGTATTTCGGTCTGGGTTTTGCGTAGTTTACACCATGAGAGTCGACAAAAAAGAAGTTTATTCCGTTTTCCTTAAGGATCTTTTCGATACCCGGGTAATAAGCGCATTCAGGCAGCCAAATCCCGTTAGGCTGTTTTCCGATATGTTTTTTATGACAATCCACAGCAACTTTTATCTGGGCACGCACTGCTTTTTCATTTACACTGAGTAACGGAAGATAACCGTGAGTGGCTCCGCAGGTAATTATTTCAAGCTTGCCCAGATCAGAGAATTTTTTAAACCAATTAACAATATTTTTATTGTATTTTAAAAAGTAGGCACGGTATTCGTTAAATTTCCAGCTATACATTTTTGCCACATGATTAAAATGAGGCTCGAACTCCGTACGTCTTATTTCTTTTTCTGAAAGTTCTATGAGTTTTTCTATATGATGAAGCGCTCTGTCTTGAAGCAGTGGGTCTGCAAGCATATTAATAAGCGGAGGGGTCAAAGACATAGTGACCCGAAAGTCAACATTATCTTCTACAAGCCGTTCGTAAACGAGGAGAAGAGGGATATATGTTTCAAACACAGCTTCGTAAAACCAATCCTCTTCGAGGAAATCATCATGTTCAGGATGCCTGATATAAGGCAGGTGAGCATGGAGTACTAAAGCTAAGTATCCTTTAGGCATTATTCCACCTTCTTTGTATCTTGTGTTACTGTTATCTTAAATGACTTTTTATATTTTCCGTCTGCCGAATTGCCGACTATATCAAGAGCATGGATACCGTCTATAAGCGCAAATCTCGCAGAAAAACTCCCGTCTTGATTTAAAACAACCGCTGTATTATTAATGGTGACTTTCGCATCCGGCTCTGTGGCTCCGTAAACTATCAGTTCCGTCCCTACTCTCATCCAAAATGCCGAAGGTTTTTTTTCATATTTTACGGAACTGGACAAACTGCTTACGCCGCCGGAACCGGAAGTAGCGTCATTTGGCCGGAACTCTCCACCGTACAGCGCTTCACTTTCGCCCTTTCCCCTGCTTGCTTTTGCAATATACATCTTCCAGGCTTCCGAAGAATCCATCCACTCTTCATAGTCAAAGTTAGACATACTATCTGCAGGGGTTGACATAGCATTGGATCTTGCAAGCGTAAAGAACCTCCCCGAAGGCGCTAGAACACCAATATCAACAACCCAGGATTTTTCCGGAGCATAAACCTTCAAATAGTAGCTTATTACAAGATTTTCAAGAGTAATATCAAAATATCCATGGGCATTGTTCCCGTTAAAATCTATATTTGTAACTTCATAAACACGGAGTATTGATCTTGCAGAGTAGAACTCCTGTCCAAGTTCTTTTTGTGCTTCTTCTATTCGGGGAAGCGATACTTCCCAATATGCAAAAAGCCAGTATGAATCCCTGGTCAAAAGAACAATACGGGTATCACCATAAAAATCCTGGACTTTATTGTCATATTTTTTATATATCAGGGAAGGATGACCGGCTTTTTTAGACTTCAAAATTACAGGCTTTACCGCTGCAATTTTTTGCTCCGGTATTTTCTCCGGAGTTTTTTCCTTTAACGTTAACAATGGAGCTTTTCTCTTTTTTACGATGGCCTTTACCGCAGCTTTTACAACAGATTTTACGTAAGGTTTCACGACAGATTTTATAGAAACTTTAACGGGTTTTACTGCGGCTTTTTCTTTTAAAGGCTTTATGTCTTTCAATTTTTCTTTTTTCATTTTGAATACCTCATTAATAATACCAGACAAATATCGTCATTTCAATAGGAAAGCATTAATATATATTGATTATTTTCCATATATCATTGACCGAAAGCATTAATTCCAGCGTTAAAACTTGTTAAACGCAATTCCAACGGGGAGTTTAGGATAGAAATATGTGGTTTTATGCGGCATTTTCTCCATTTTATAGGACAAATCCAATATTGTCCTGGCAGATATATCGGGAATTATAAAACCTGCGTGAAACATCCCGTTATTCACTTTTTCCTTCACTTCCGAAATATCCCGTGTATAAGCTGTTTCTTTGGTTTGCGGTAATTTCCTGAGGATTAAGTGATGCAGCAACGATGTAGGCAGTTTTTTCCAGGTCAACGAATGTTTTTCTTTAATTGAAGAAAAGACCCTATTCCCTTTTGGCTTTAAAGCATAGTATCTGTGATCAGTATATAAAATAATTTCTTTGCTTTCAGGGGTTTTCAGTTCTTTTATTTCAAAATAGGGAGAAAGTTTTTCAAAAATATTTTGCTTACTTACTTTAAAGATAAATTTCACAAGGCGGTGCGTCGGAAGGACTACGAGTCCTTTATCATGCAGGGAGACAAGCGTAAACATAATATAATTCCAGGATGAATCTGTAGATGCAGGGTATAATTTTCTCATCTTCTTTTTAAAAAACAGACCTACTTCATACCTGTGATGACCATCAGCAATAAATACTTTTTTATTTTTAAACGCTTTTATAGCGTCAAACACAGCCTTTTCATCCCTGACGCACCATACTTTATTTATAACATCTCCATTTTTATCTTTCATCTTAAAAATAGCATAAGGTTTTTTTGAAGTAATGTTTTTAAAGCTATAAGAACCTTCATATAGTCCAAAGATGGGACTCATATTAGCGCCGCACGCCTCAAGAAGTTTTAAGCGATCGGCCTTGTGAGACGGAAAAGTATTTTCATGAGGCAGGATATTTTTTCCGGCAAACTCTTCCAACCTTACGAGGCAGAGGAGACCTGTCCTTATCTTCTTTTCACCCTCCAATAAAAACTGCTGTTGATGCACAAATAACACAGGTTTTTTTTCAAATACTAAAGTACCTTCAGATATCCAATTAGAAAATTCTTTAGCCGCCTGAATATACCTGTCGCCTTTTTCTGTCTCTTTTCTGAGAATAATTCTGACAATATTTTTTTCCGATTTAGAATAGTAAACACCCTGCATTTTTGGAGTTATAACATCATACGGAAGAGAAACTACCCTTGAAAGGTTACCTGTTTTTCCCGGATCATATTTAAGCGCCTTAAAAGCCGATATATTTACCATTTAGCCTCTAAATCAGCGCATCAAGTCTTTTCTTAATTGCCGGTTTCGGTTGTGCTCCTACCATTTGCCCGACTACTTCCCCATTTTTAAACATTAAAAGGGCAGGGATAGAACGAATTCCAAACTTTGAACTGACTCCGGGATTTTCATCTACATTAACCTTTCCTATCTTCACTTTTCCCGCATATTCTTTTGCCAGTTCTTCAATCGTCGGACCAAGCATTTTGCACGGACCGCACCACTCTGCCCAGAAATCCACGAGAACAGGCTCTGCAGCCTTTAATACTTCTTTTTCAAAATTCACATCTGTAAATGTCAATGCCATAAAACTCTCCTTAACGTAAAATCCGTTAAAACGTTGCACGTTATCACGTTACTAACGTTCTAAATTAATGTGGTAATATAAATTCAACAACTCCTATCTGTCCTTTGTTAAAATATTTTCCTAAAATGCTTTATTTTTCAGCATTTTGTAGAAAAGTTTGTTAAAATACCTC
>MFGV01000057.1:30798-46814 GCA_001778375.1 Candidatus Firestonebacteria bacterium RIFOXYD2_FULL_39_29 | reverse complement strand
CGAGAAGTTTAAAGGAAAGAAAGAGTTGTTCCGTTCACGAATTGCGGGCTCAGAGCTTCCAAAGAATCTGGCCAACGACTTTGACAAGCTCCTTATTGAAAGGTTTAACCGCCTGGAATTGGAGTAATGGAGCGAAAAAATAAAAGTCGCTGTCCCGCTATTCTCGGTTTCAGTCTTCTGCCTTTCGAAAGCCTCGTCTTCTGAAAAGCATTGAAAAATATTCTTGACTTAAATATTTGTTAGCGTACAATTAGAAATAAGCTACAAGCAAAGTGGTTCCGGCAAATAGCATATTTTTCTCTTTTTCAGAAAGAAGGCTTAATTTGAAAGATTTTACTACAGGCAGTATTCCAAAACAGCTAATCGTTTTTGCGCTTCCTCTCCTGCTTGGTAATTTCCTGCAAATGGCAGTGGATATGATGAACATGGTATGGGTAGGCAGGATTATCGGGCATGAAGCTATTGCCTCGGTGGCTACTTCCATGCCTATAGTTTTCTTTCTTATCTCGATTTTGATCGGAATGAGCATAGCCGCCAATATAATAGTAGCGCAAGCCTTCAGTACAAAAAATTATAAATATATGGAAAAGACGTTTGCGAACTCCTTTATGGTAAGCGTGGCGCTTTGCGTGATTTTATCCGTACTTGGCATAGTTTTTAGTAAACAACTGCTCACCATAATTAAATGCCCGCCTGAAATAATGCCGCAGGCAAATTCGTTTTTCAGAGTAGTCCTGATCGGTCTGTCGTTCAATTTTATCTATAACTGGTATTCCGGCATTCAGAGAGGTTTGGGAGATTCAAAGACGCCGCTTTATATACTTATTTTTAACGCAGTGCTTAACCTTATATCCGTACCGCTTTTGGTAATGAAGTTTGGGCTTATCGGTGCTCCTATCGGCAACATTATTTCAGGTGTTATAAGTCTTATTGCAGGTTACTTCTATGCCAGTTATAAAAACCCCTTCTTCAATATCCGGGAGTGGGACTTTACTGTGGAATGGAGTATAATTAAAAAGCTGTTTACTATAGGTGTTCCGGCATCGCTTCAGATGGTGATCACTTCCATTGCGGGTTCGGTCATCATGTCTTTTGTGAACGGATTCGGAACTATTGTTACCGCATCAGCAGGGATTGGCCAGCAGTGCGACCAGCTTGCCTTCCTTCCGTCTATGGCCGTCGGTTTTGCCGTGACTTCCATGGCCGCCCAAAACATCAGCGCAAAAAAGTATGACAGGGTGCAGGAAATATTAAAATACGGAATAATCCTTTCATGTTCTATTGCCGCCTTCTTTACCGTCGTTATCTTTTTCTTCCCCGAACAGATAGTTTCTTTCTTTAATAAAGACCCTTTGACTGCGGCGCTTATTGTGCCTCATGCGGTTGATTATCTTAGGATTGTCTGTTTCACCTACATCGGCTTTGCACTGGTTTTTTCTTTTATGGGGGTTGTAAGAAGCTCCGGCGACACTATGGCTATTCTTATACTTACTTTTATCTCTGCCGTTATATTCAGGATACCGCTTACCTGGTTCCTTTCTCAAAAGACCCCGCTGGCGGAGAGAGGTATCTGGACAGCCATACTGATAAGCACGTATGTGACCCTTATCCTGAATTACTTTTACTACAAGTCCGGCAGGTGGAAGAACAGAAAATTACTCAGCATTCCCGGCCGTATCGAAAGAGTGAAAGCAGTAGAAGAGCAGGAAATAGAAATACCCAAGTAGAGATTTTGATTGTCAATGGCTGCTGTAGAACGAGAAAAGTGTGATAAAAACCATGATAATTGTGTTAGTATATTCTTGAAACTCAAAAATGAAGTTGCTTTTGGATATAAGCGGCTGAATCATTTTCGCGCCGCAAGGAGAAAAATATGTTGAAAGTGGAAAAGACAAATGCCGCAAGTGAAAAATATAACGAGATCCATTATATTAATCTTGACCTGGTAACAAGGGTAAAGTTCACGGTGGATAAAATTGAGTTCATGTCCGGCAGTACTGAAAGCGCCACCTTCACTAAAAAAGAGGTTGGAGATGCCCAGTTCGAAAATATTAAATTACAACTGGAGAAGTAATGAACTCCGGCTGTCTTTAATTCCCTTCTTCTCAAATCCATCATGCCCGCCTTCGGAGAGGTCTTTTGAAAGCTGCTTTTGCTAACCCTTTGCGCCTCTGTTTCGGTTTTTGTTATTTGCCGAACCTCCGCGCCTCCAAGCCTCCGCGCATCTCTACGAAAGATCCGCCCCTCTGCTTTAATCTCTTCCAAACAATCATTATTTTTGTTATACTTTAAATGCTATGGCAGATAAAATATTAGAAAGGATAAAAACAGGAATCTCCGGTCTGGATGAGATTTTAGACGGAGGTATTTATGAAGGCAGTTCTATTTGTTTGGAAGGGCCTCCCGGAAGCGGTAAGACCGTATTAGCCATGCAGCTCATAGCAAATATCAACCAACCTTCCTTATTCATTTCTTCGTTTGATACTGAAAAATCCTTATTAAATTACTCAAGAAGCTTTGGCTGGAAATTAGCTTCCCGCATAAAGCAAAAATCTTTGTTTGTGTCAGATAATATTCCGGAAATATATAATAGCCTGAGCGATTTAAAAAATAGTTCTATTATTAAATTTATAGAAAATAATAAGATAAAAGTAGTAGTTATCGACAGCGCAAACTCATTTTTTGAAATGTCCGGGGATGCAGGCAGGGTTCAGAATGATTTCTTCCTGTTTTTAAAACTGCTTAAGGAAAAAGATATAACCCGTGTCTTGATAAAAAAAGAGAACACTCTTGATAATCTGGATTATATTGCGGATATTATTGTAAAGATAGAGGCAAAAAAAGAAAGTATAAGAAAAACAATGGAGATAACAAAAAATAACGGAAAAATAGTATATAGCGGAAAGCATTTAATGAAGATAACAAGCAGCGGCGTAAGGGTATTTTTAAATACGGATGCGTTAGAATTAAAATTGAAAGATGTAGAATCGAAGTTGTTAAGAACGAGAGTAAGAACAGGGATACAAGGTTTTGATGAAATGCTGCAGGGCGGATATTTTGAAGGTGAAAGCAGCTTGATTGAGGGAGGAAGCGGCACAGGGAAAACACTGTTTGGATTAAGTTTTTTAAGAGATGGAGTGAAGAGAAAAGAAAAATGCCTGTATGCGGGATTTAATATTAACAAAGAAAGGATGATCAATACTGCCCGTGTGGCAATGTTAGATGAATATTATCTAAAAGAGTATAAAAAAGGCGACCGGTTGGATGTGTTTAATATAACTTCTGATATATTTATAGAAGAAATACTGGAACAGCTGGATTCAATTGTAAAAGAAAGGGATATAAAAAGGATTGTTCTTGACGGAATAGATCTTTATAGTAAAGACGAAAAAGATCTTTACAAAATACTGGGAATAATCAGAAAAGTATTTACAGGCAAGACCTCGGTTATATTATTAGATGCTGATATTGAAAACACTTTTAAAAGTAAAACATATTTCGGGATATTTGATAATATTATTTTTTTAAGCCAAAAATATATAATGAATAGCTCGCATAAAATTGTTTCCATTATAAAAGCAAACGATAAAAACTTCGAAAATATCTCAAAAGAAATAAATATAAGTCAGAATAATATTGAATTGACAAAAATGAGCGAGTTTGCCAATACCGGTTCTTTAAAAGATAAAGGAAATAGTATTATCAGGATAATAACTTATAAAGACAAGCTGGTTGAAAGTATAATAAATGAATACAATAAGAGTAATCCGGATATTAAAGCAGAGATATTAAATTTGCCGATAGGCTGGTTTGACAATAAAAACATTGAAGAAACTTTAAATCACGATGAAAATATAGGGATATTTTTATGTAGCGACAGGAACATTCAATATTTGATAAAAGAAAATATGGTTATAAGCCTGGAGGGTCATTTAACTAAAAATGAAAAACTGGAATATTTTGATACTGCGCTGCAAGGATGCAGCTGCGACGGCAATATATACGGCTTGCCTGACGATATTAAATGTGAGTTAATGGGATATAGAAAAGATTTATCGGTCAAGTATGGATTAAAGGCTCCGGAAACATGGGAGGAATTTATCAATCAGGCAAAAGATATTGTTAAAAAGGAAAATAACGAAAAATTAAAGGGAGCAGCCTGGGGCGATAATATATATAATAAGTTTTTGGTTTTACTGTTTTGTAACGGCGGAGAGATATATAATGAAGAGGGGGAAATAGATATTACAGATAAGTCATTCGTGAGTACATTAGAATTTATGTATGATATGAAATATAAGCATGAAATATTGCATCCGGATTACCCGAAAGGTTATGTACACGGTTTTGTATACGACAGGGATGCTGTGTTTTTCTTTATTAATTCGGCTTATGATTTTGAAGAAGTAATATCCAAAGGTGATATGGATTTTAGCTGCTACCCTTTAGGTCCGTATGGAAAAGAGAAAGTGTCTTTGGTCTCTTCGCATTGTTATTCGGTTTCAAAGAAATACAAATATGAAGAAGAAGCAGTAAAATTATTAAAATATTTTACGAGCTTCAAAAATCAAAAAAAAGTGGAGCTGTCGGGCGGGGGCTGTGTATTTCCGGGAAGAAGGAATATATGCTATGATCCCGGGATATTGGAAAAAAAAGATATTTATAAAAGAGCGGATGTATTAATAGAAAATATTAAAGTAAAGTATTTGTCTCAAATAAAAAACTGGGATAAGATATCTCCGGTATTAAAAGAAGCAGTTATGAACTCTTTGGACAAGAAAATAAATCCGCATCAGAGCCTGAGGAATGCTTCAGAAATTATAAAAAGACTGGATATAAAGCCGGTGCAATCTACAATAGTAAATATGACCATATTTTATTTACAGGACAATTTGGAAAAAAAATTGACCTTGAATAATATAGCCGATAATGTAAGTATTTCTGTTTACTACCTGGCAAAGATATTTAAAAAAGAAACAAATAAAACAGTATTTGATTATCTTGCCGTCTTAAGGGTAGAAAGGGCAAAAAAACTATTAAGAGATGTCAGATTAAATATAGGGGAAGTCAGCGTAAAGTCGGGATTTCCTGATCCAAATTATTTTGCCAGAACATTTAAAAAAATTGCAGGAATCACCCCTTCCGAATATAGACGTAAATCAGTTTAAAAATACCAGCCAGGTGCTAGCAATACCAATACAATGCTAATAATAACAATAAAATGCTATTTACATTTTGGAAAAACGAGTTATACTTATAATGTAATTAACGACAAAGATAAATCTGATTAAGGAGATGACACATGGCCGGGACTGAAGGCGGTATAGATAATAAAAAGTTAGAAATCCCTCAATTATCCTGGTCATCAAAGTTCATTCTAACTAAGGCGGATGACGACTGGCAATCCTTCTCTGCAGCAGCTCCAAGGGAGTATGAAAATACCGGTGAAAGAGTTGATCTTAAAAAAGTAATTAATAATATTATAGAAGATGCCGTAAGAGCTCCTTCAGGTTTTAACCGCCAGCCTTGGAAGTTTGTTTTAAATGAAAAAAGCAATTCTCTTGATATTTATATGAAGAAAGCAATAAGTTATCTTGATCCTGATAATATAGGCGTCTATATTTCAATAGGTGCCGTTATAGAGAATATAAGAATATCAGCCGGGAATAACGGGTTTAGTACATCATGCGAATATTTTTCTAAAAAAGAAGAAAAATGTTTAACAGCCCGTATAAGGTTTATTAAACTAAAAATAGAAGAAGATGGACAGGATTTATACAGTTGTATAAATAAAAGAGCAACTAACAGGCGGCCTTTTATCCCGTTTAAGAAGATTCCATTAAATATATCGGATTATTTAAAAGAAGAAGGGAGTATAAGACAAAATTCCAAATTAGCCTTTATTTCCGATAAAAAGGATATTAATAAGATTGCGGTAATTGCAAAAAAAGTCGATTGTATCAGATATGGCAATATGAATATGCATAAAGAGTTTTTCTCAAAAATACATTTCAGCAAAAAAGAATCCGGGAATAGAAAGGGTCTTGATAAAAAACATTTAGGACTAGGGTGGTTAGGCTGCCTGTTTTTTAGTTTTTTAAAACCCTGGAAACGTATGAAGTTTCTCAATAAATATATAAAAATGAATCATCTGATGGCTCTAAGTACTTACTTCTTGGTCAAAAGTTCGGCAAGCATAGGTTTCTTGTACAGAGAAAATTCAACAACCGGGGATTTTGTAAAAGGCGGAGAGGATTTGGAGCATCTATGGCTTGCTGTTACTAAAAGCGGATTATCATTACAGCCGATAGGCTCTCTTTTGGTATTTTTTGAAAGAATAAAAAAAAGTGAAAACAATGGTTTTACCGTAGAAGAAAACAGGGTACTGAAAAGTTTATACGAAGAATTTAAAACAATATTTCCGGTGTCAGATAAAAATGGACTGGTGCTTGTTTTTAGAGTAGGTTACGGTTTCCGGTTAAAAGAGCTGTCTCTAAGACGGCCTGTAAAAGAAGTATTAACCCTTGATGTCCAATATTAAGGTCTGAAAATATCCGAAAAGATAACACTAAAGTAAGGCAGGGCACAAAGAGAGGAAGCAATGAACAAGATTAGGAGTATTATTGTTTGCTGTATAATGATTGCCGGGTATTTTTGTTTTTCAAAGACGGCTCTTTTGCTGAGTATAAGGATACTGTATCCATATCCGGCACACTAAATTATCGATTGTATCAGTGAAATCCTAAAGCTTTGCAATCTCATCAAAAGATCTGCCAATTATGTTAGGCGGATCATCGAGGGATCCGCCCAATATAACTGGCGGAGGTGGAATCTTTTTCAAGGAGGAACGATGCGTGCTTGGTGCTGTAAATGCAAGCTAAATAAAAATAGCTCGAGATCTTGTAGTTGCTCGATTCCCTCCAAAAAGATTGGCGGGCAAAAGTATCGAGCCTGTAAATGTCTGATAAATCAGGCAACTACATTGATACCTTTTTGTTTTTTCCTTATTACATTCCTGTCATCCACTCTTCCAGCCGGTACCGGGACAGAAAGTTTACAATTCCTAAAAATAAAACCTTCCGCAAGAGTGGCAAGTATTGGAGACGGTTACGTAGGCTTAGCGGATGATTCAAATGCCAGCTTCTACAACCCCGCAGGTCTTGCAAGGTTAACAACTCCGGAAATCTCCCTCATGCATCTGGCATACATAGATGAGACCAGCTATGAATACGCATCCGGTGTTATCCCTGCCGGAAAAAATATGACCCTTGGTTCTTATGTAATATATTTGAACTACGGAAGCATAACTAAAACAACAGAGGATAATACGGGTGTATATTCCGGAACCGCGGGAGCTTTCAACCCGAATAATATAGCCGGCGGTCTTTCGATTGGATATAAATTAGGAGAAAGTTTAAATGTTGGAGCCGGTTTGAAATATGCGTCAGAGGATATAGACGGAAGCAGTGTAAGCGGAATAATGGGAGATGTGGGAATATTATATAGAATAGAGGGAGTAGGTATCGGTGCATCACTCAGTAATATAGGCGGCAATGTAGGATCAGATGTCTCTCCAATGCTGGCAAGGTTAGGATTATCAGCGAAACTTTCAATAATGAGCGATGACGACCTGACTGTAGCTTTAGGCGGAAGTTATATACTCGCAAGTTCAAAAACCGTAGAAAGCGTAGGAGCTGAGTATTGTTATGATAACTTTGTAAGCGTCCGCGGAAGTTATGGAATAGGTTATGACTTAAACAATGTAAATGTAGGAGCCGGAGTAAAACAGAATCTGGAAGGCATGATCTGCAGCCTGGACTATAACTTCAGTCTGTTCGGCGATTTAGGAAGCGCGCATAGAGTATCGCTTTCTGTAAAGTTTGGAGAAGAAGGGAAAAGAAGTAAAGGAAGTAGTGGAAGTAAGAGAAGTAAAAGCAGTAAGTACAGGAGATGAAGCAAAAGAAGAAAGTAAAGTCTGGTCGCCAGGCTTTAGGGCGGAAAGTAAAGTAAGGGAAGAAAGAACAGAAAGAAAAGGAAAATATATTATGAAAATAATTGTACAACTTCATAAATCACTAAAATCATTATTATTTATTTATTTTTTCTCACTTCGTTTCTTTTGTCCACCTAGGTGGATTTTGCAAAGAGTTATGGTTCGATATTTAAACTTTGCTCAACTTCCTTTGCTTTTCCTGCTTTTCTTGCTTCCCTCCTCGCTTCGCTCGGATGATTGGCCTACGGCCATGCATGACAATTATCACTCCGGAAGAAGCGCGGATGTCGTGGTTCCGCCTTTGGCGTTAAAATTTAAAAATTATGAGGCAACAGGCAATAAAGACGGGTTTCCTGTATATAGCAATGGTTTATTGCATGTATTATGGTCTAATGCCCAGGATTTATATACATATGATATAGATGCCTCTAAGGTTGTATGGGGTAATGACGAGGTTGGTTTATATACAAATATATTTTATCCTGTAGTTTACGATAAGTATATTTTGGGTACGGACGGGCATGAGGGAGGATTTAGGATATACGAAAAAGCAACCGGAAGAAAAACATTTAATGTTCCTGCGTATGGAAACGGGAAATTAGGCGGATACACTTACGATAACGGATGTGTTTATTCACTATGGTGGTGTGAGGACAGCAGTAATATGGTCAGCAATATGATATTTTGCTCAAAAGTCTTTGATGATGGTACAGCAGATATGTATAAATGGGAAAGAGATAATAGAGTGGGAAGTTTTCAATGGGGCAGTGAAGTCAGCCAGATGTACCCGTTAATTCGAGACGGGGAATATAGTTGTATGAATGAAACAATGGCGATACCGTGTCTTGTTGGCGATACAATGTATATTGAAAGTGCAGGGAATTTACATGCCATTGATATGAGAACAGGAAGCAGCAAATGGTCAAAAGGGACATTCTGGCAGTATTATACATCAGTTGCGTATGAAAATGGGAAATTGTATGTAGGAGGAACACAGGGAAAAGGGGGTACTCAGTGGGCTACGGGCGGTGACAGGTATACGCCTTTTACTATATATATGAATTGTTTAGATGCAGCGACAGGAAATGAAATATGGAAATACCAGTATGATACGGTACCTGATTATAAATATTTAATAGGATATTATTCCGGAATGACATCACCCATAGTGAGCAACGGAGTAGTATATTTTGGCGGTACAGATGGGGCTTTTTACGCGTTGGATGCGAATACTGGAAGTTTAAAATGGAAATATAAGACAGAAGAGTGGTTTGACGATACAATAATGCCTGCGCTTTCTGGAAATATAGTATATTTCGGAACGAAAGGAAAGACCTCTTCAACGCAGGATAAAAAAGACGGAGTATTTTACGCGTGTAAAACGGATACAACCAGTGTGAGCGGAGAATGTGTCTGGAAATATGTAAATCCAGACGGCCGGGGATTTGGAACTGTGATAGTAGCAGATAACAAGGTTATGGTAACAGGAAATAAAGGGTATGTGTATGCGTTTGAGAGCCAGCCTGCGGCGGTATCATTGATACAAAGACCAAAGATAACAATGCCGTTAATAGTGAAGAGCGGGAATAATGCAGTAATAGAATGTTCAGCGACATCTTCTGCAAGCGGATGGACAGCTAAATTGAAAAAACTGGCAACGGAGGTTAATTTATCTGTAACGCCTGTTTATGACCCGACTAAGTGTAAATGGAACCTTACAACCACAATACCGTCAGATACGCAGGAATGTTTGTATGACCTGTATATAACCTGTAATGAAGCGTCTGAGGTCTCAAAAAATTCATTCAAGGTTGTAAAAGATTACAAGTCAAATTATTATTATATGCATATCTCAATGACCGAAGGAAATCTGGAAAAATTATTGGATCAATCAAATATTGTTAACCCTGAGTTTATTATCGTAAGCGGTAATCTGGTTCCCGGTGGTTCCGAGTATAATTTTAATGAATTTTTAAACACTATAACGAAAAGTGATGTGCCTGTTTTTGTGGTACCGGGAGATACGGATTGCTACGGAAACAGTGATTCAGATACACATAAGTTGTATGAAAGAATAATTGGACCGAGATATTACAGCTTTAATTACGGAAATCAAAGATTTGTAGGTTTGGATACAACAGATGTAAACGGCAAAATAGGGAATGAGCAGATGTCCTGGCTGGGAGCTGAATTAGCGGGAAGTTATGATATGAAGACGATATTTTACAATAAAGACACAGGTCAGATAGGAAGTATATGCGATGCTTACGGAGTTGACACGGCGTTGAGTTTTGCGGCGGATGCATCAACTACAAGCGGAGTAACCCCGACAAAATATATAAAAACAAATGCATTGATGAGAGTCTCATATGGAACAACTAAATATCCGTTTTTCAGAGTAGTAAAGGTTGGGAATAATAAGGTTACATCATCTTCCGTAGAGCCGCAGAACTGGGACAATCCGAATTTAAAAATAGCGGTTAGTTATAAACCAAAATATGACGGATTATCGACAAATGACGGTAATGTTAGCGTAAATATTGGTCAGGTAGCAAACGGGCATTATACAATATATGATAATATATGTATAAAATTCTGGATGCCGAAAGATACGTCATATATAGTTCATAACGGAGAGTTGTTTACTGTTATAGATAATGGAGATAACACAAATATATGTTATGTGAACTCCTTGGTAGATAGAGCTCCTTCATCTCCAAGATATAGTGTTGGAAAGAAAAATATAAGCATAGGCGCTGCAAGTATTCCAAACAGCGCAATAATGTATTACAGTGATAAAGATCTTACCACGGAACTGCCGGTGTATGTAGTCGACGGATCGCTACTTTCAAGGATTTATGCAAAAGAAGGTAGGACGTATTTCAGTGTGTTTACAACGGATGGAGCCAACTTACCGAGTTATAAATTAGACCAGCAAGGCGATCTTGACATTTCCTCCGGAGTACTGGAGAAGATGGATAGCACGGGATTATTTTACAGGGGATATTATGATGTAACGCGGGATAATGGCAAGGAGTATAAAGACGGTGATGCTTCTGTATATGTACTTACAGACGGAAAGATATCGGTGCCTGCAATAGGAAATATATTCTCTGCGAAAACAAAAATTCCTGAACCATATTTTAAATATTGTAAAACAGGTCCAACTGCTGTTACTGTGTCCGGCGAAGCAATAGTTGTTATGACTATAGACTATGATTGGCATTATGACAAAGGAGTGCAGGTTTATAGAAAAGAACTTCCCTTGGGAGATTGGCAGTTGAAATATACTCATCAGGGAACAAGTAATTACTTTACATATTCTGATACAACTGCAGTAAACGGTACAACCTACAGTTACAGATTAAATCAAAAGAATGCATTAGGTGCCTACGGTCCATATACAGATGAATATGAAGTAACGGCAGGGAGCACAGTAATAAGCGGAACAGCAGTTACAAATATTGCGAATACTAGTGCAGTAATAAAATGGACCACAACTGTTCCGGCGACAACACAGGTAGAGTACGCTGTATATGCCGGCGGTGGTTATACTGCTTTTACATACTCTGATGTTTCGAGGTGGTCAAATATTAATATTACGGCTGAAGACAGCAGCCTGGTAACAACCCATAGTGTGACGATAACAGGACTCAATCCCTCAACGATATACGGTTACCGTGTAATATCAAAGATAGCCGGAGGTGGAGTAAGTACATACGGGGGAATAAAGTACCCGACTTTATCATTTACGACAACTACAAACAGCGCTTCTATAGTATCTTTGCAGGGAGTTCCGGCATCTCCAAAGGTTCTTCCGGGAGATATAAGTACTGTTAATATATATGGAATAGACGGTACCGGGACAAGATCGAGTGCATTTCCATTTGGTACAACGTTGAATTATTCTGTTACCTCCGGAGGCGAAAGTGTAAATCCGGCATCAACGGTAAATGCGTATTCGACGGTATTAACAACAGGATCTAATGTAGGAATTAATACAGTAAAGTCGATTAAAACAACCGGGACACCCCTTACCTGCACAACTGATGTAGAAGGAGTGGTACCGGATCATTATAAGGTTGCAACAACGTCATTAACAGTAAAAGCAGGTGAACTGTTTAATCTGACACTAACGGCGTACAGCGATGTTGCCGAAAATGTGGTCTTGCCTATTACAACAACAAATATAAATCTGAATTTGACTGCTGTAATGGGGAATAATCCCGAGGCAAACGCAAGCAGTATTTTATCAAATCCTTTGGGATCTTTAATTGAAGGGATTGGAACAGTAACAACGTCATATGCAATAGTTGAAACAAACGGTATAAGAGTAAAAGTAGAAGATGTAAAAGGAAAGACAGGAATAAGCGATGTAATAACAGTAATAGCAGACAGCAGTAAACCTCTGAAAGCAGCAGGAAGTTTGAGCAAAGAACAGGCAACCTCCGGAGAAACAGTTACCATAACAGGGAAGATACTTGATATATATGGGAACCAGATAACGACTAGCGGGACTGTGATAACTTTTAATGTAACGCAAGGAACCGGTACTTTAAGCAGTTTAACTGCAGGGACGGATAGCAATGGAGAGGCAAAAGTAAATCTAACATTAAGCGGTAGTAATCCAAATACGGTAGAAATAACCAGCGGCAGTTTGGCTAAAGGAACTGTATATGTGAGGACAAATGCAGTTAGTTCCGTAACCGTAACGCCGTTAATAACGTCAGTGAAAACCGGAGGGGGAACGGAGGTAGATGTATTGGTAAAAGATGGAAGTGATGTAGTAGTTGCAGGAACTACCGTTACCATAAGTATATTATCCGGAGCAGGGAGTTTAAGCGCTAATATAGTAATAACGGACACAACCGGAATAGCAAAAGTGTCTTATGCCGCAGAAACAACAGCGGGAGCCGTATGTACAATAAAAGCAGAGACAGGCGGGATAAGCGGTACTGCAATTATAAATACGGTTTACGGAGATATAGATCATTATAAGGTGGAAAGTTCTGTAACAACATCATTAATAAATACTGATTTTACATTGACGATAAGCGCGATGGATAAATATGAAAATTTGGTGGCCAATGCAAGTAATACTGTTGATCTTATCTCAACCCCGACAGGATTTGAAGGAAGTACGGCATTAGGAACATTATCAGTAATCTCGGCGGTTTTAGGCAGCGGAACGAAAACGATCACAAATGAAAGATACAGCAAAGCAGAATCAATAAATATAAAAACAATTGATAGTAACGGTAAATATGGACTTGGCGGGAGTATAAATTTTACAAGTAATATTCCCGTTTCAATTAGTACGGCTGTGTTTAAGTATGGGAGTATGACAGCAACAACAATATGCACCGGAAAACAAGTTAAAGTATTTGCGTATATAAAAGACGCGGCAGGAAATCCCGTAGGCGGGACAACTGTGACTTGTAACAGCGGCGGAAAAGGGACACTTGGAAGCACAGTTACAGTGAGTGATTCTTCAGGGAAGATACAAAATACATATACGGTAGCGGATGGTGTATGTACAATAACACTGACAAGCGGAAGTATAACTTCTTCAACTGCCATAACCGGTGTGACTCCTGCAGAAATATATGTGGCGGAAGGGGATACTATAGTAGCGCCTTCATCAGGATATGCAGTAGTAAATATAATTATTAAAGACGGGACCGGAAAATTAGTTCCGTTTGCAACATTAACCCACGCAATTACTACGGGAACCACATTAACCTCAATAGAGCCGGCATCTCCAGTCATAATGGATTCAGAAGGAAAGACGCAATTAGGATTTAGGTTTTCAGCGGCAGGTACTAATATAGTGAAATTAACCTGCGGTTCTGTTGTAAGGAACATAACGGCAAAAGAAGTGAGTAATAATATATCTATGTATCCTGCCAATGGTATTTATAATTATGCTGTGAATTCAACTGTCTCCTTAATAGCCATATTATATAACAGCTTATCTCAGCCTGTTCCAGGAGAGGTAGTGAATTTTTCAATTTTATCAGGAGGTGGCAATTTAAGCGTCTCTTCAGGTACGACAAATGCAACAGGCGCTGTTTTTACGACTTTAACGCTTGGTTCAAATCAGGAAGAGAATAAGATTATAGCGGAGTATAACGGGTTAAAGCACCAGGCGGGGATAATCTGCAGTGTGAAACCGGGTAATATAGCTGTTTCATTGGATAGTCAAACAATAGCAAGCGGAGGGACAACAAAGGTAAATGCTGATGTACTGGATATAAATGGAAACAGGGCCTCAGGAATGATAGTAAATTTCTCGGTGTTATCCGGTCTTGGAAGCTTAAGTTCTCCGACTGCTAAAACTGATTCTAATGGAAAAGCCTCTGTGGTATTTACTGCAGGTGCGGCAACCGGGAATACTGTTATACAGGCAAGTGCCGGAGGAATATCAGGGACTGCAACAATTCAAACAGTTGACGTTTTTGATTTACAGGTGTCGGCTAATCCTTCTGTTGTATTTATTAATTCAGGGGCTTCAGATATAAAATCAGTTGTAAAGGATAGTAACGGATATCCTTTAGGCGGGTCGGATGTATTATTTAGTGTTGTAAGCGGTACAGGTAAATTTGTCAATTCATATTATGATTCCGGCTGGGTTCTTCGTACAGTTACTGTGACTTCTTTAACTATCAAAGCGAACTCAACGGGAACATCAATAGCTTCAATGTTTACCAATATTACAGCAGCCGGGGATAATATAATAAATGTGAGCTGTAATACTTTAACAAAAGCTATAACTGTAAAAAGTATAGACACATTATCCGGATTAAAATTAAAAATAACAGCGCCTGCATGTTTAGCAACATCCACTCATGCGTCTGCTGAAATATATGTTCAGATATTAAATAATCTGGGAGAAACAGTGGCTGCCAAAGGAGTAACGATTATCTGCAATTCAACGGGTGGTAGTTTTAAATATCAAGTTGGATATGGATATCCTCCAACTTATGCAGCTACTTCACCATTAACATTAACAACGACTTCCAATGGGAAAGCATATTTATTCAACAATGCAAGTGGTTTAAACAATACCGGATTTGATGCAGTGGCAGGAAATAATACTATTACCGTATCCTCGGCAGGAATGACTTCTTATTCAGTAGGAATATTGGGGACAAGTGTAAATCCATATACATTAACTTCAAGAGCAGAGCCAATAAGTATAAAACCTTTGTCAACTTGTAGAATAATAGCAAAGATGGAGGCAGGCGGAGTTTCTGCCGAAGGAAAAAGCGTTTCGTTTTCAATGGGCAGTTCATATGGGTCGTTACCTGAGAAGAATGCATGGTCAAGTACATTTGACACAACTACGGATTCCAACGGAGAAGCAAGCTGTCTTTTAGCGGCTGTTGATAATCCTGATTATGATTACATAGTAAAAATTCAGAATGGATCTAACGGGACCTTGATAAATTTTGTAACAGTGTCGACAACAAAGACCACGATAGATAGTTTCAGTGTTGAATCTTTAAATAATTTACTTATCAATCAACCGTTCAGTATGAAAGTAAAGGCGTGCGATGTAAACGGAGGGCCTGTAAATCTGACATCTCCGGTTACGGTAACAATCAGCGCGGTACTGGCATCAGACGGAGTAACCCCAGGAACAGGAACTTTGAATGTATCCACAACCATTATATCGAATAATATAGACAGCTCTATCACTTTACCGGCAGTTACATACAGCGCGGCAGAGAACATAAAGATAAAAATAACAGGCGGCGGAAAGAGCAGTTTAAGTGATGCGATACTGTTTACGAAACCCGCGAACAGTATCAGTATGGTATTATTCCCTACAACATGTGTGGCCGCTCAGGCTGTATTAGTTGACGGCACGATAAAGGATGTAGATTCAAAAGGAGTAAGCGGGAAAAGTTTAACAATAGTGTCAAGCGGCGGAACCTTGGACAGAACAATCTGCATAAGCGATGTTGACGGTAAGTTCAGTTTCATGTTAACAACGCCGGCCTCAATAGGAACAACAACA
>MFGV01000057.1:0-30785 GCA_001778375.1 Candidatus Firestonebacteria bacterium RIFOXYD2_FULL_39_29 | reverse complement strand
TATACAGTGACCGCTCCGGCAGTGGCTGACATAAACGGATTTAATGTAACTATAACAGCAAAAGACTCAAACAGTAATCTTGTAAAAAGCTCTCCGATAGTTGCCTTAACAACAAACGGAACAGGGACTTTAGGACTGACCTCAGTAAGATTGACTGACGGAGTGCTTGTTTTCAGCCAAACTTACAGTAAAGTAGAAGGCCCCGTAAAGATAACAGCCAAAGACGGGAATAATAAATCAGGTATTACCGGAAATATCACAATGGCAAACAGTATGCCTGTTGTATTAACAATAACCCCAAGTAGTGCCTCAAATCTACAAGCAAACACAATAACAATAACCGGCCTAAATTTCTACGCCGGCACCTCCAGCTCCTCCGTCACCGCAATTAAATTAGGGACAGCGACCAATTTGTCCGGATTCACGTGTATTTCAGACAGCGTAATAAACAGCGCTGTAGTTCCGTTAAAAACCAAAGCCGGAACGTATGATGTAATAGTTTATACACCTCAAGGAAGTAATTCAACTTCTACAGGGAAATTAACGTTAACAACAACAGCCCCTGTGATAACAACGATAACCCCGAACAGTTCGGCATACAGCCAGAGTGTAACAGTATCAATTTCCGGTTCAGGTTTCTTTGCCGGAACAAACAGCTCTGATGTGAGCAGTATTAAAGTCGGTGGAACAACTATAACAACTGCATATACCGTTGCTTCAGATACAAATATAACAGGAGTAGTCATTCCAAATACATTGAACACAGGAACATATAATGTGGTGGTAACAACCGGAGGGGGGGATAGCAGCGGAACTCAATTTACCGTAAGCGCAACCCCGCCAAGAGTAACAGACGTAAGCCCGAACAGCGGGTACAAACATCTTTTAAACACAATTAATATATATGGTAACGGGTTTTTTGCAGGTGCAGGAAGTAATAGCGTAATAGGAGTAACCATGACCGGCCCGTCCACAGTGACAATAAACCCGTATATAGTGGTAAGCGATACAGAGATACAGCAGGGAGTAGTGCCAACAGGAATAACAGCAGGTACCTATAATGTAATAGTAACGACATCAGCCGGCTCGAATACAACAAGTACGGTCAAATATGCGGCATTAACAGATTCAATATCGCCGACAGTAGTAACAGCGACAGCAAACGGCTCGCAGGTATTAATAACATTCAGTGAGGATCTTTCTCTTGCAACCGCGACGAATAAAGGAAATTATGTAATAACCTCGCCGATAGGAGCAGCAAAGATACTTACATCAGCGACAATTTCATATGCAAACAAAGTGACGACAATAGGAGCTCTGACGTTAACATCAACAGACAGTTTCTCTGTTACGGTAACGGGAGTGCAGGATCTGGCAGGAAATACTATATCGGGAAGTAATATAGCAACCGGGACAGTGACAGCAGCGGATTATGATCCGCCAACAGCAACGACCATAACAATAAATAATAATGCGGAATATACCAATAATCAGAATGTTATTCTAAATTTAGAGGCAACGGACGCGATAAGCGGAATGAGCCAGATGCAGTTTAGTAATGACGGTAGTACCTGGTCAACGGCTGAAGCATACGCGACAATAAAGAATTGGAATTTAGCCTCGGTGGACGGAACCAAGACTGTGTATGTGAAGTATAAGGATAATGCAGGAAATTGGACAGGGGATATTGCGGATACAATAATAATGGATGCAACAGCACCGGCAGGAACAGTAAGTATAAATAGCGGAGCAAGTTTAACAATGACAATAGGAGTAACGTTATCAATATCAGCTGAAGATGGAGTGGGAAGCGGAGTAACGAATATGCAGTTTAGTAATGACGGCAGCACCTGGTCAACTGCGGTAGCATATGCAGCCGGGACAAAGACATGGGATTTAGAGAGTGCAGACGGATTAAAAACCGCATACGTAAGATATACAGATGGAGCCGGAAATACAGCGGATATAACAAGTACAATAAAACTTTGCACGGTAAACAAACTTGTTGTCGGGGCGCCTCTGGAGGCGATAGCAGGCAGTTCGTTTAATGTCACGATAAAAGCGTATAAGGATAGCACCCCGATAACCGGATACTTAAATACAGTAGGATTTAGTTTGACTGATGCGAATGTAGTAAAACCTGTAGATTATGTATTTGTATCGGGAGATAATGGAATCACTCAAGTAGTTACAGCATTAAAGACGATAGGTAAACAGACGATAGAGGTTGCAGATAAGGAAATCGCGGGAGTAAAGGGAAATGTAGAAGTTAAAGTGTATGAAGCGGTTAATGTAGACGGGAGTATGGGTACAATAATTTCAAATATAGACGGAACAAGAATAGAAATACCTGCCGGAGCATTTACGGGAAGTAAAGTAGTAGGAGCAAGAGTTACGGAAAATCCTGCGAGTGCGGCAACGGGATTAAGGTATAAGGCGACGGTAAACCCGATAATCAGGGATTTCGGAGAGATAGACACAAGCGGAACCCCGTGGACAGTAAAGAATATGACCTTTAGCTCGCCTGTAAAGATATCTATCCCATATTTACCGGAAGATATAGGAGCAATGGATGAGAATTGTTTACGGATATATTATTACGACGAGACAACGGGTAGATATACGATAGTTCCCGGAACCCAGGTAGTATCCGGAGGAAAAGTAACAGCTCAAGTAAATCATTTCAGCACGTACAGAGTGTTCGGGACGTATGTAAGCAGTAATTTAAATAATGTGATAGTGTATCCAAATCCATATAGGCCGGGCACAGCAGTGGACGGTAAATTGAAAATAATCAACCTGCCGGTGGATTGCACCGTAACGATATATAACATTGCCGGAGAGAAGATAAGAGAGATAAAGGAATCAGACTTAGGAAACCTTGGCTGGATAGAATGGGACGGGAAGAACGAGAGTAATGAACTTGTAGCCCGTGGTGTTTATTTGTATGTAGTTATAGCTCCGGATGGAAGTAAGAAAATTGGTAAGATTGGTTTATTGAAATGAGTGCCATGACTGCAAGAAGCTCTTTAATTTCTAATTGAATGGAAAAAAGGTGAGTTTTTAGCAACCAGTTATTTGCTATAAGAGTAAAGTTCCTATTATAATTGTTATTATCGCAAGCGGTATTCCTACCTTTAGATATTCAAAAAATCCCAGCTTTACATAGGGCTTTGCCTGCTCGACTACTATAAGATTTGCGACAGAACCGACAAGTGTCAGATTTCCTGCAAAAGTAGAAATCACAGCTAAAAGCAGCCACATTTTTTCCGGATTGGCAAACATATTCATTATAGGTTTAAAGAGGAGTACTGCGGGGACATTGCTTACTATATTTGAAAGTATTGTGGCTGCGAAAGAGAAACTCCATTTGTTTTCCAGGTTAAAGGTTTTTGCTAATTCGAAAAACTTAAGAGAGATCCCGCTTTTTTCAAGAGCGTGAACGACTATGAAAAGTCCGGAGAACATTAAAAGAAGCGACCAGTTGACGCCGTTGTAGATTTTTTCAGGATTGATCCTTCTTGTAATCAAAAGAAGGGCTGCACCGGAAATTGCGGTAAGGGCAAGGTTGACTCCCAAAAAGAAAGATACAAACATTAAAAATGTCACCGCAAGGGTCTTGTAAATCAGAGAAAGATGAATTACTTCTTTGCTTTTTGGTATTTTAGCAGGTGTTGCGCTTACGAGCTTTCTTCTATATATAAGGAATACTGCAAGGAAGTTGATAATAAGACAAAGTAAGACTATAGGAAAAAGCTTGATGAAAAATTCAAAATAAGAAATGCCGGAGTAAATACCTATAAGCATATTTTGCGGGTTTCCCGTAAGCGTGGCGGCAGACCCGATGTTACAGGCAGTTACAAAGCCGATAAGAAACGGAATTGGATTTAATGATAAAGCGCTTATTATTTCAAGGAGGAAGGGAGTGAAGAAGATACAAATTGTATCGTTAACATAAAGCGCCGAGAGCCCGCCTGCAACAAAAATAATAACAGCAAGTAAATAAACAGGGGTCTTGATACGTTTTTGGATAAAGCAGCTTAGCATCACAAAAAAACCGGCCGTTTTCAAGTTAGCTGAAACCATCATCATGCCAAGGAGAAGAAGGATTGTATTAAAATCTATAGCCTTTAATGCCTCCTCGAAGGATAACGCCCCGAAGGCTACCATTAAGACCGCGCCCACTATTGCTATTCCTGCTCTATCCAGCCGGAAGTAAGGAAATCCTCCAAAAGAAAGTCCTGCGTATGTAAGAATGAATATTATTAATACTACTGTCATATATATAGTTTACCAAAAAATGAGCAAAACTCATATTGAATATTTGCACCACTTCTGATATATTTTAAATATGCATGCTCTTACATTATTAATAACAGCAATGCTTGTTTTTGCGCTGGCCTATAGATTTTATGCCAAATTTATTATTACGAAAATATTGGTTTTTAATGATAAAAAGACTACCCCGGCGCACGAATTAAAGGACGGCCATGATTATCATCCGACTAATAAGTGGGTGCTTTTTGGACACCATTTTGCGGCAATATCGGGAGCGGGGCCGCTTGTCGGACCTGTTTTAGCTGCGCAATTTGGCTACCTTCCGGGATTTTTATGGATCTTAATAGGAGCCTGTCTTGGCGGGGCTGTTCATGATATCGTAATTCTTTTTGCTTCGGTAAGGAATCATGGTTTATCTCTTTCCAATCTCGTAAAAAAATATATAAGCAGACCCGCAGGAATTGCCGCCGGTTTTGCAGTTCTATTTATTATTATAACGGCTCTGGCAGGACTTGCGCTTGTTGTGGTAAATGCTTTAAATGAAAGCTCCTGGGCAACATTTACGCTTTTTTCCACAATTCCCGCAGCTCTTGTTGTAGCGCTTTGGATGTATAAAATCCGCCCCGGAAGACTGGTAGAAGCGTCTTTAATCGGAGTAGTTCTTGTTTTTCTTGGCGTGATATTCGGAGAACAGGTTTCCAAATCAGAATTTGGAAAATGGTTCTTACTTTCCAAACCTGCGCTATCGATAATTCTTCCGGTCTATGGTTTTGTTGCTTCAGTGCTTCCCGTATGGCTCCTTCTTTGCCCCAGAGATTATCTGAGCTCTTATATGAAAATAGGAACGATAATCCTCCTTGCGTTTGGAATAGTGATAGTTAACCCGCAGATACACATGCCCGCCTTTACAGCTTTTATAAGCGGGGGCGGTCCTATTATTCCCGGAAAAGTCTGGCCGTTTGTTTGCATTACCATTGCTTGCGGAGCAATCTCGGGTTTTCATAGTCTGGTCGCTTCCGGAACAACCCCGAAGATGATAGACAAGGAGTCGGATATATTATTAATAGGTTACGGCTCCATGCTTGTGGAAGGATTTGTTTCTATAATGGCTCTCATTGCCGCCACGGTGCTTATTCCCGCGGATTATTTTGCCATAAATATTCCACAGCATATTTTTCTAACTCTCGGTTATACGCCGGAGCATCTTGTTGAGATAGAAAAAATGGTGGGAGAAACTCTTACGGGCCGGTCAGGAGGCGCGGTTTCTTTAGCCGCAGGAATGGCCGTTATTCTTTCTTCCATACCTGGAATGAAAGGAATGATGGGTTACTGGTATCATTTTGCCATAATGTTTGAAGCGTTATTTATTTTAACTACGGTGGATACAGGAACACGGGTGGCGAGATATATACTACAGGAGATAATAAAGCCGGTAAATGAAAAACTTGCAAGCGGGACTTCACTCCTAGGAGTATTAATTACCGGAGGAGTCATCAGTTTTGCCTGGGGGTATCTTGTTTATAAAGGGGATATAAGTACGATTTGGCCGATGTTCGGCGTGGCAAATCAGCTTCTGGCGACGGTTGCCCTGGCTTTCGGGACGGTTTTCATACTTTCGACAACAAAGAACTGGAAATATGCCCTGGTTACTTTTCTTCCGTCCCTCTTTATGTTTGTTACTACTATTACAGCCGGGGTTATGAATATTTACGTTAATTATCTTCCCAGGAAAAACTATTTAAATGCCGGGCTTTCAATCGTGATGATAATACTGGTGCTTGTAATATATTTTGAAGCTATGAAAAAGATAGTTTCAATCTTAAAATCAGATGCTTCAGGAGCCTAAATGATAAAATTTGAATTGTACTGGCCTGTGAAATTTATTTTTGGGACGGGGGAGTTTAAAAGAGCAGGGGTTGAAGCAAAACTTCTCGGCAGAAAAGCGTTTATCGTTACCGGCAGGAACTCCGTTAAAAAACTCGGTTATCTGGATAATCTCCTTGCGCAGCTGAAAAGTAACGGGATTTCTTTTGAAATATTTTATAAGGTGGAAGCAAATCCCAGATCAATAACTATTGATGAAGGGGGAAGGCTTGCTAAATCTTTGGGTTCTGATTTTGTAATAGCTCTTGGCGGTGGAAGCGCTATGGACGCCGCTAAAGGCATTGCTCTTATAGCTAAATGCGAAGATAATGTTTCTATATGGGATTTTGTACATTGTTCTGAAAAAAAATGTAAAATAAATATCAATCCTCTTCCGATGCTGATGATCCCGACCCTTCCGGCTACGGGTTCGGAGGGAAATCCCACGGCGGTAATAACCAATCCGGAGCTGAAACAAAAAGTTCATCTGATGGACAGCCATCTCTTTCCGGCCGTTTCTATAATTGACCCGCAACTTACATATTCGCTTACAAAAGAGCAGACAGCGTATTCCGGAGTTGATATTCTCTGTCATCTTCTGGAGCCGTATCTTACGCATTTTGGAGAGGTTCCGCTAAAAGACAGAATGGCAGAAGATATTATGCTTAAAACCATAGAAAATACGCCTCTTGCCATGGAAAATCCGGACGATCCTGATTACCGCGGACTTATGAGTTATTCCGGTACAATTGCCTGTTCGCCTTTAAGGCAGATGGCTTGGAACGGAAAAGCGTATCTCCATTGGATGGAACATTGTTTATCCGCCTGGACAGATGTACCTCACAGCGAAGGTCTTGCGTGTCTTCTGCTTTCGTGGATGAAATATATGAAAAAATATGAGTTCTTTGCTTTCAGGTCAAATTTATTTGGAGAAAAAGTATTTGGCAGTAAAGACGCCTCTTCGCACATTGAAGCCTGGCTTTCGCGTCTTGAAGTAAAAACAAATCTTACCGGGATAAAAGACGGACTTATAGAAAATATGGCAGATACACTGATGGATGTTTACAGCGGCGGAAAAGATTATATAGAGCTCCCGAGCGGAGATAAAATCTTCCGCAAAGATTTTGTTCATATATATAAAGGTGCAGCGGGAAAATAATAACATGCGTGAAATATTTTATAAATTGCACCTGAATAATCAAAAGTAAGGGGACTGTCCTGCTCTTTGGGACTGTACCCGATGTAAAGATGGTAAACTTAACGGACCTGTAAAATGGTACGACAAAAACGGTAAAATAAGAGCAATAGATCACTATGAACCTCTGCGGACTTATCCTCCTATCGGGAAAAGCTTTGCTTATTATTCATGCCGCATTTCCGCCTGAGGCGAGATCTCACCGGAGTTCCTCTCTGGTGGACATCCACGGAGTTACCTCCGTGGTTTTCTGCGGCATACTCGCCATAAAAATGATATAAAGCAGAAAAGAAAGAACTAATCTAAAATTAAAATCGTAATATCGCCCAACCTGACATATATCATAGTTAATATGATACCATAATAGTATCATATTGCAGGAGCCATGGTTTGTATCAGTGGAATCCAAAAGTTTTGAAATCGGTGGAATCGTTTCACCAAAAAGGAGGCAAAAAATGTTTTGTTACCAGTGCGAGCAGGCGTCGGGAGGAAAGGGATGCAGTAACTCAGGAGTGTGCGGGAAGGTTCCGGAGGTATCGTTCTTACAGGATCTTATAATATATCAGTTGAAAGGGATAGGGTATCTGGCAAATGAAGCAAGGAAAAATAAAGCAAAAATAGACCGTTCTATCAACAGGTTTACAGTGGACGCGCTTTTTACTACGGTAACTAATGTGAATTTTAACCCGGAGCGTCTTGAAAAAATCATCAGAGAAGGCGAAATTATAAGAAAATTAACTTTGGATATATACTCGTCTTCAGCAAAGGCCGCTTTTAAGGAGCAGTCTCTTCCGAAGGAAGCAAAATATGTTCCGCCTGAGACTCTGGGAGAGATGGAAGAGGATGGCAAGGAAAACGGAATATTAAATGATATCGAAAATGAAGATATAAGATCAGTCAAACAGCTTCTTACTTACGGTCTCAAAGGTATGGCGGCGTACGCTAATCACGCGTACATTTTAGGAAAGGAAGACGAAGGTGTTTACGCTTTCTTTCATAAAGCTCTGTCTTCCCTGACAAATAAAGATATCAAGCTTGAAGAGCTGGTCGGATTAAATATGGAGTGTGGACAGGCAAATATTAAAGTGATGGAGCTTCTTGATGCGGGTCATACCGAAAGGTTCGGCCATCCGGTTCCGACCGTTGTTTCAACCGGCGTTAAAGAAGGACCTGCGATAATAGTTTCTGGTCATGATTTAGTGGATCTGGAAGAACTTTTGAAGCTTACGGAAAAGGCGGGGGTGAATGTTTACACTCACGGTGAGATGCTGCCTGCCCACGGTTATCCGGGGCTAAAGAAATATAAATCTCTTGCGGGGCATTTCGGGACAGCATGGCAGAACCAGCAGAAAGAGTTTGATAATATTCCCGCGGCGATTCTTTTTACGACCAATTGTATACAAAAACCTGGAACGAGCTACATTGACAGGGTCTATACCACAGGCCTGGTCGCTTTTCCGGAAGTAAAACATGTAAAGCATTCTGATTTCAAAATATTGATCAACAAAGCAAAAGAGCTAAAGGGTTTCAAAGAAACTGCAGGGAAAACTTTGACAACGGGCTTTGCAAGGAATGCCGTGCTCTCCGTTGCGGATAAAGTAGTAGCCGGAGTGAAATCAGGAGCGATAAAGCATTTCTTCCTGGTCGGCGGTTGTGACGGAACAAAACCCGGCAGGAATTACTATACCGAGTTTGCAGAAAAGACCCCGAAGGATACGATTATCCTTACTCTTGCCTGCGGTAAATTTAGATTCAATTATATGGATCTCGGAGATATCGGCGGCATACCTCGTCTATTAGATTTAGGCCAGTGCAACGACGCCTACTCTGCCGTAAAAATAGCTTTAGCTCTTGCTGATGCTTTTAAAACGGATGTGAACTCTCTCCCTCTATCGCTTATTCTTTCCTGGTACGAACAAAAAGCCGTGGTCATCCTTCTATCCCTGCTCTCCTTGGGAATAAAAGGCATCCGACTAGGCCCGTCATTACCGGCGTTCATCTCCCCGAACATACTGGCTTTCTTAGTCAAGAATTTCGACATCAAACCCATAAAGACAGTAGACGAAGATTTGAAGGACATTCTTAAAACAGCATAAAATAAAAGAAAAAGTACAAAAAGCAGTAAAAAGTGAAAAAAGTGGGACAGGCACGTGCCTGTCCCACTTTTTGTTGGTTTTTTCTTGTTTAAGCTTATTTTTATGGTATATACTATATTATGAGTCAGAATTTTCGAAATATTATAATGCTTACGCTGGTGCTTATTTGTTTGCCTTTGTTTGTTTTTTCTGACACCACCAGAAAAATGATAAAAGAAGGGGAAGCAGTATATTTGGTTTATTTCGATCAGAGCGGAACTGAAGTTGCCAGGGAAGAGTGTAAGATACCGAAAGATCTGCAGATGACTTTGACCACGCTTTCTTTTTCTCCGTATTACGGGATAAAGTCGGGACTCAAAAGCGGAGCTATTCCTGATGGGGATGTAAAAATATTTGATGAAGAAGGAACGCTGCGTCTTCTTGAAACATATAAAGACGGAAAAAGAAACGGTGCGGCTACGAGCTATTTTAAAAACGGAAAGGTTTCTTCAAGTTCTACATATGCCGAAGGTAAACTTAATGGAAAATTAACCGCTTTTTCCCGTGACGGCAAGATTGCTTCGGAAATAGATTTTATTAAAGGTGAGATACAAAATGGCAGTGTTTATGGTATGGAAGCAAATAAAGACATGAATATAGGAGAAATACTCGGCCGTTTTGCGGAAAAGAGGCGTCTGAGCGGAAAAAAAGTACTGATAGTTACCGATACCGGGAATAAAGAAAATGCCAAAGAGTTGAAAATATTTTTTGCATAAAGAGGCGCCGAAATTGTGATTGCAGGTACAAAAAAGAAAGAGAACGAAGGAGATAAAGGCGCTGATATTTATGGCGAGTATGCCGCAGAAAACCACGGAGGTAACTCCGTGGATGTCCATCAGAGAGGAACTCCGGTGAGATCTCGCCTCAGGCGGAAATGCGGCATGAATAATAAATTGAATTCCATTCGCCGAAACTCCGGACAGCCTGTCCGCCAATCTTTTTTGGAGGATAAGTCCGCAGAGGTTCATATTGCCGAGGTTGATTATCAATTCTACGATGTTATTTCTTTTACCTGCGCGGCGAAATCAATAGATATTAATTTGGATCTCGGAAATATTTTGAGAAAACTCTACAACGACGGGAAAGTAATTGCAGCAGTAGGGGAAGGTGAAGCAATACTTGCCCGTGCCGGACTTCTGGTAGGCCGGACAGCTGCAAAACCGGAGCAGGAAGCCGTAGACTATGAATTAAGTAAAATTCAAAACCTGACCTTAAAAGAAGGCGTGGTCGTGAGCGACCGGATAGTAACCGCCTCCGGTACAAAATACCTGAAAGAATTAGTCTCCGAAACCGCCAGGCTGTTTAAGACGGAATAAATAAATATGGAAAAATATAAGTATTTAAAGCCGCCCCCAAGAGAAATTCCGCTTAGTATTAAACTACAACTGTTGTTCGGAAAAAATGCCTCGGTTTTGTTGTTTGCGTTTGCTGTATTTCTTGTTCCGATGTACTATTTTGCTATAGGCTCAGAAAATATAGCAATTAAAATATTGTTCTGGTTCTTATATCTGGGATTTTTAGCTGGAATAATATTTGGTGTCTATCGCGGAATTAAAGATATTAATATATTCAAGAATGGTATATGTGTCGCGTCAACAATAATTGAAAAATACACGGTAGAAGGTTCGGGTGATAGTGCCAGCATCAGGGTTTTAATATTTGCATACAAAGTCAACGGCAAAACATACTCACATAAATATTCATATCCTATCAGCCTTACTCAAAACACAAAACTTCTTGAAGATGATATAGAAGAGCCAATTTTGTGTTTACAAGAAAGTCCTGAAAAAGCGGTACTTGTTGATTCTTATCAGGCAAGAATAGTGTTGGATGAAGAGGGCAACATGCGAATGAATAAACCGCTACTCGAATATTTTCAGGTCATATTAAGCGTTATAGCTCTTGTCGCAATAGCTGCAGAAATATACTATATGTTTCAAATCTCCACCCCATAAATAAGTACCCTTTTCCGGTGACAGTCACCCTAAAAGCATAGCCCTGTAATAGCATTTCTGCTTCTTCAGTGTCCCCTGGTGACAGTCGCTTTTTGGCTAATAATAGAGTAAAATTCCTGTTGCAGAGGCTAATTACGCTAATATCCTGTAAATACAGTAATATTGCTATTATAAATAGGCGTTATTGTAGTAATAGTATATCATACAGTGTGTATTTACTGATATTTATAAGAATTAGCTTGACAACATGCTATTTCTGTGTTAAAATCCTCTTGTACCTGAAAACAAAGGTAGTTTTCCTGCAGAAATAGGGCGAAGAAGCCAAAAGAAATTGACAATTGATTGAAGGCGGGAAAAACCTCCCCGCCGAATATAATTAATACCACTATAATGTGAGACGTTATAGACTTTATGGACCTTACGGACTTTTAGACTAATTTTTCAAATGGAGGAACAATGATTAAGGCAAGCGAGATTTTTGGAGAACTGACGTTTAATAAAAAAATAATGAAGGCAAAGCTCAGTAAAGAGGTCTTCAATAAGCTTATGGAGACTATTGAGGAAGGGAAGTCTCTCGATCAGGATATAGCGGGGGATGTGGCGCATGCGATGAAAGAATGGGCGATAGAAAGCGGGGCGACGCACTTTACTCACTGGTTCCAGCCCCAAAGAGGCGGTACTGCAGAGAAACATGATGCCTTTATTACTTATGATGAGAACGGAGACATTATAGAAAGATTATCCGCCTCACAGCTCATTCAATCAGAGCCGGATGCTTCTTCTTTTCCGTCAGGCGGAATAAGATCCACCTTCGAAGCCCGGGGCTATACCGCCTGGGATCCGACCTCTCCTGCTTTTTTATTGGAATCCGAACAGGCAAAGACTCTCGTAATTCCTTCGGTATTTCTCTCCTGGACAGGAGAAGTCCTTGACCTAAAGACGCCGCTTCTTCGTTCGCAGAGAGCTTTGACGGAAGAAGCTATTAAACTTCAAAGACTCCTCGGGAATAGAACTTCAAAAAGAATTAAAGTTTACGTAGGGCTGGAACAGGAATATTTTCTTTTTAACAAGGAGCTCTACGATACCAGACCGGATCTTTTCATTTGCAACCGGACTCTCTTTGGCGCGGCGCCGGCAAAGGGTCAGCAAATGGAAGACCATTACTTTGGTTCTATAAAAGATAAAGTACTTAACTTTATGGAAGATCTGGATATACAACTTTACAGAAGAGGGATTCCGGCAAAGACCAGACATAATGAAGTGGCGCCCAACCAATTTGAAATTGCGCCGCTGCATAATGAATCAAATCTGGGTATTGATAATAATCTAAAACTGATGGACATAATGCAAAAAGTTGCAAAAAAACACGGCTTTGTGGCTTGTCTTCATGAAAAGCCTATGGCCGGTGTAAACGGTTCCGGCAAACATCTTAACTGGTCACTGGGTGACGAGACCGGGATAAATTATTTAGAGCCGTCCAAATCCCCGCTAAAAAATATTAATTTTCTCATTACCATCGGGGCCATCCTTTACGGGGTGAATAAATACGGAGGGATACTTCGCGCTGCGGTAGCAGATGCCGGAAATGATCATAGACTGGGCGCCAACGAAGCGCCTCCTGCAATAATGTCCGTATATCTCGGTGAATATCTTGATACGCTCTTTAATGAAATTGAGGGAATAGTTGCAAAACCTACGGAAAAACAGCTGGCGCATATTTCTCTCGGAGTGCAAAATATTCCGAAGGTTTCAAAAGATGCTTCTGACAGGAACAGGACCTCGCCTCTTGCCTTCACCGGTAATAAATTTGAGTTTAGAGCGGTTGGTTCCTCTCAGAACTGTTCTGAAGGCGCAGTTATGTTAAATTTGATAGCTGCCTTCGGTTACAGAGAAATTTACAGCAGGCTTTCAAAACTTAAAGGAGACGTGAAGGCCAATGCAATATTGGTATTAAAAGATATTCTTAAAGAATCCAAGAAAGTCCGGTTCGAAGGCAACGGTTACTCCGAAGAATGGCATAAAGAAGCGGCGAAAAGAGGGTTGCCGAATACCAAGACCACTCCGGAGGCTTTAAGTTTATTTCTGAAAGAAGATACCATTAAACTCTTTACGGAATTTAAAGTTCTTTCCGAAAGAGAGCTGCATTCAAAGATAGAGATAAAACTTGAGACGTATATTAAAATAAAAGATATAGAGTTTAAAACAGCTAAAAATATGGTAAAGACCCTTATTCTGCCGTCGGTAGCAAAGCATATGAGAAAGACGGCGGAAACGGCGCTTTCTGTAAAATCTGCCGGAGTTGTTTCGAAGGTGCTTGCTGATGAAGTAAAAGAGATAGAAGGAGCTTATTCGGATATAAGGGCAAAACTTGCAAAATTTGAGAGTTTTCAGGAAAAGCTGGAAAAGATGGGGGATTTACATAAGAAAGCAGAAACTTGCGCCAATGAAGGGGCGGAGCTCCTGCTGGAACTTAGAAAGCTGGTAGATACAGCAGAAACTATTGTCGCTGATGATCTCTGGCCGATGGCGAAATATCAGGATCTTCTTTTAAAACTGTAAATGTTTTAAGTATACAAAAATATTTAATAATTCCAAACCGGCAAAGAAAAAAGCCGGAAAAAGTGGACATTGATGTCCGGGTAGCCCTCTAAGGAGCGGTTATCCGGACATTTTTTCTAAGCCCTGTACCCAAAGTGGTTTAGGGGAGGAGATAATAATATGCCAACAGCAATTAACTCGGGCGATACTGCTTTTGTACTTATTGCGACGGCCATGGTGCTCTTAATGACGCCAGGGCTGGCGTTCTTCTACGGCGGGATGGTAAGAAGAAAAAATGTTCTGGGTGTTTTGATGCAATGTTTTATTATAATGTGTGTCTTAGGACTGCAGTGGGTGCTCTTTGGTTATTCCCTGGCGTTTGCTCCGGGAAATTCTTTTATAGGATCTCTCGACTGGGCGGGGCTTCGGGGTGTAGGGCTTGAACCTTATGCGGATTACGCAGCAACAATACCCCATCAGGCATTTATGATCTTTCAGGCGATGTTCGCGGTGATTGCGCCGGCTCTTATTATCGGTGCTTTTGCTGAGAGAATGAAATTTTCCGCGTTCCTGATTTTTACAATTCTTTGGGCTACGTTTGTTTATGATCCGATTGCCCACATGGTCTGGGGTGTTGGCGGACTTCTTAGGAATTTTGGAGCTCTCGATTTTGCGGGCGGTACCGTTGTTCATATCAACGCCGGCGTTGCCGCTCTTGTTACGGCTCTTTACCTCGGTAAAAGAAAACATTTTCCCGTTGCAGTCGCTCCGCATAATCTTCCCTTCACCGTGCTTGGAGCAGGGCTTCTCTGGTTCGGCTGGTTTGGTTTTAACGCCGGCTCAGCGCTTTCTGCCAACGGCATAGCCGTAAACGCTTTTGTCGTGACCAACACCGCCGCCGCTGCCGCCGGGCTCACCTGGGCTGTTATAGATTGGATGCACAGCGGAAAACCCACTATGTTCGGTACTATAACGGGCGCAGTTGCCGGTCTTGTGGCGATTACGCCTGCTGCCGGTTTTGTAGGAATAATTCCTGCGATGCTTATAGGTATCGGGGTTTCTATTGTCTGCTTCCTTATGGTTGCGATAGTAAAAATGAAATTCGGTTATGATGACTCTCTTGACGCTTTCGGTGTTCACGGCATAGGCGGGATCTTCGGGGCTCTCGCAACCGGATTATTCGCCAGTAAGTTAATTAACCCCGCCGGCGCCGACGGTCTATTTAACGGGAACCCAAAACTCTTTCTTATCCAGCTTGGAGCGGTTTTGTTTACGCTTATCTACTCTCTCGTTGTTACTTTTGGAATATTAAAGGTCGTGGATAAATTTATAGGTGTAAGAGTCAGTGAAAAAGAGGAAGCAATCGGACTGGATCTGACACAGCACAAAGAAACGGCGTACACGGTTCTCGAATGAAAAAGCAAAAGAAATTTACGATTTACGAATGACAATTGACGATTTAAGGAGGTATATTATGAAACTAGTTATAGCGATAATTCAGCCGCATAAGCTGGAAGATGTGAAGAAGGAGTTGTACCACGAAGAGGTGAATTTGATAACCGTTTCTGAAGTTCTGGGGCACGGACGCCAGAAAGGGGTTACTGAGGTTTACAGGGGAATTAAAGAAACAGGGAACCTCCTAAGAAAGGTACGTCTGGAAATAGCTGTTAACGATGTTTTTCTTGAAAAAACCATAAGTGCGATAACAAAAGGAGCTCGGACCGGGGAAACAGGCGATGGGAAGATATTCGTCATTGACCTAAAAGACTGTATCAGAATAAGAACCGGTGAGACCGGGGAAGAAGCGATAGGTTAGAAACATGTCTAAAAGTCTATAAAAGTCGATAAAGAAAAATCAAGTTAATCATTTAAAAAAGGCCTTTTTCAAGGGAAAGGTCTTTTTTTGCTGATTTTCTGCTAAAATCATGTTATTATTAAAGCCTGTAGGTAAATTCATGGAAAAATGAGGGTAAAATGTTTAGACCGAAGATAAAGGTTCTGGATTGTACGATAAGGGACGGCGGATTGATCAATAATCATCAATTTGAAGACAGCTTTGTCAGAGAAGTATATAAAGCGCTGTCTGAAGCCAACGTTGACTATATGGAGATAGGATATAAAAACTCCAGAAAATTGTTTTCTCCGGAAGAATATGGTAAATGGAAGTTTTGTGATGATGAAGATATCAATAAAGTCATTAAAGGAATTAAATCCAATACGAAAATCTCCGTTATGGTTGATGTGGGACGTGTTGATGCGGCAGATGTTAAACCTAAAAAGGAAAGTCCCGTATCCATGATAAGGGTTGCCGCCTATGTAAAAGATATTGATAAGGCTATTTTTCTTTGTAATCAAATGGCGGACAAGGGTTACGAGACTGCGGTAAATATTATGGCAATATCAAAAGCCAGGGATGTAGAATTAACGGAAGCGCTGGTGCAGCTGGAGAAAGAATGCAAGGCCAATGTAATAAATCTTGTAGATAGTAATGGTTCTTTATATCAGGAACCCGTGGAATATCTTATTAAAAAGGCAAAAAGTATTATCAAAAACAAGGAAATAGGCATACATGCGCACAACAATCAACAGCTGGCGTTTTCAAATACCATTGAAGCCATTATTCATGATGCCAACTCTGTGGATTGCACGATATATGGACTGGGCAGGGCTGCCGGAAATTGTCCCACTGAGTTAATACTCGGTTTTCTAAAAAATCCAAAATTCGACATTCGTCCTATACTTGATGTAATTTCCAAGGAGTTCATTCCCCTCCGTGAAAAAATAGAATGGGGCTATATTATTCCCTATGCTATTGCCGGAATGCTGGATGAGCATCCCCGGGCGGCTATGGCTCTCCGCAGCGGCGGTAATAAAGAAAACTATAGGGAATATTACGAAAGTATTGTCGGGACAGAAGAGTAAAATTAATAATATTCGGTATACAGCAGAGGTCTGAGCAAACAGCCACGCTTTTTCATGCCTTGAAATCCACAGATTAAAGTTAACCAGCCAGCTATATAGGGGACAGAGCCTATTATATGTTGACAATTGCCTGATAAAATGGTATAAATTGTTATGCCAAGAGTAAAAAGAGTAGTAGACATAGGAAAGCCCCACCACATAACACAACGCGGGAATTACCGTTTAAAAGTCTTTGAAAAAAAAGAAGACTATGAGAAATACTGCGTTTGGCTTAATGAATATAGCGAAAAGTATGGTTTGAAGATACTTGCTTATTGCCTGATGGGAAATCATGTGCATTTCATTTGCATTCCGACAAGAGCGTATTCACTATCAACGACATTTAATTTAACCCATATGAGATACGCGCAATATATAAACAGGAGAAGGAAGGCCAGAGGGCATTTATGGCAAGGGCGGTTTTATTCAAGTATATTGGACGGAGCACATTTACTAGAAGCCGTGAGATATGTAGAGAAAAACCCGGTAAGAGCAAAAATGGTAAAGAATGAGAGTGACTATGCCTGGTCGAGCGCAAAAGAACATGTAGGGAAAGGAAAGGCAGAAATAAAGCTAAGCGAGAATAAACAATTAAAAGAAGCAGTCAAGGATAACTGGAGTGAATACTTGGGAGAAAAAGAAGAAATCACCTTTGTGGAAAAAATAAGGCGTCGAACAATGATGGGCCGGCCGTTGGTAATAGAAAAAGCCTTAAGAAAGCTGGAGAAGAAATTCAACATGAGATTAGAGGCTTTGCCTTGGGGAAGGCCAAAAAAAATCAATAAAACCCCGATAAAATAGGCTCTGTCCCCTAAATAAAATATCAGTGGAATCCAAAAGCTTTGCAAACTCATCAGAGAGCCGCCCTATATCACTGGCGAAAGCGGAATCGAACCCGAAGCCCCACTAAACTTTTATATTATTCAAGCCAATAAAAGTATACTTTCTCCTTCGGATTTCGTGTTCCGAGGCTGTTCTTGCTTAACTCCGGGTAAAATGATAAAATCGATAAAATGAATATAGATATCTTTATCAGACAACGAAAACCTGACTGGGAAAAGCTTGAAACGTTAATGAAGAACTTTGAGAAAAACGGGCTTGAAAGAGTGGACCAGGTGCAGATACTTGAGTTGGGGGACCTTTACAGGCGGACGGTCTCAGATCTTTCTTTTGCCAAGAGTAATTTTAAGGACTACCGTCTTCTAAGTTATTTAAATCAGCTGGTGGCAAATTCGTACGCCAAAATATACAGGGATGAACCATTCTCTTTTCTATCCATCATGAAATACTTTTCCTCGGATTTTCCGCAGCTTTTTAGGAAATATTTTAAATATATTTTACTGGCCTTTCTTGCCTTTGTGCTTACCGGGATAACGGGTTTTTTTCTGGTCACAGCCAATCACAAAATAGCCGTTTATGAAGAACAATCTATACGGGAAGCTTTCAGTAAAATGAAAAAAGAAGAGAAATGGGCAGATATTGAAAGACAGGCCAGGCCGTTTGCGGCGTCTGCCATTATGACCAATAATATTAAAGTAGTTTTTCTCTCCTTTGCTTTTGGTATAACAGCCGGGATAGGTACTTTATTTATTATAGTATCTAACGGTTTTCATCTGGGAGCTTGCGCCGGTATGGCTTTTATGAAGGGAATCAGTGATCTTTTATGGTCTTTTGTTTTTTCTCATGGTATGATAGAGCTCACTTGTATATTTATTGCCGCAGGTGCCGGCTTTTTGATCGGTGATGCTATATTAAACCCGGGCCTTTTTACCAGAAAAGAAGCTTTGAAAAATAATTCTCTGGAAGCAGTTAAACTCATGGCGGGGACGGTTCCGATGCTAGTCCTGGCGGGACTTATTGAGGGTTTTATCTCCCCGTCGGGAATTAACCAGCTTTACAAATTCGGTTTTGGAATTCTTACTATTATTTTAATGGTGCTGTATTTCGGTTTTACGGGAAGAGAAAAAAATGATGTCAGACCTAAAGCCGTTCCTTGATCTCAATATAAGAATTCACAAGGTTAACCGTAAGATCCTTCGGATGTACGTCAAAAGCAAACCCTCCGGCTGATTTCAATTCGTGAACAGCAGTCCTTCTTTTTGTCAGCAGGTCGCAAGCTGCTGCTTTCCTGTAAACCTCTGAGAGAGTTGATGGAGAGCTGAGCGAGATTTCCGTGAGAGCCGGGTCCTTAAGGGCGGTAAACAAAAAAGCATGCATGGGTTTTAAACTTTTTACATTGTTTATCAGATTCTTTGACGCATAGAGGTCAATGAGGTCGGTTATTACAACAAAGAGGGATCTTTTTTTATTTTTGCTTTTAGCGAAAAGAAAAGCTCTTTTATAATCAGACTCCGCCATTTTTGCCTTTATGTTATACAAGCTCTCCGATATTCTTGAAAGCTGTTTTTTGTCTTTTTTGGGAGGGACGTAAGCCTCAATTTTATCGGAAAATACGATTATTCCGATATTATCGCTTTTATTTATAGCAATAAAGGCGAGCATCAGGGTGGCGTTTATCGCATAATCGATCTTATACATTCCTTCCACTGCGTTTAGCATTAATCTGCCGGCATCCAGCATTATTATTACATTTTGATTCTGCTCTATTTCATGCTGTCTGACGGTTGGTTTTTGCCGTCTTGCGGTTGCTTTCCAGTCTATCCATCGGAAGTCGTCATCAAAAGTGTAATCCCGCAGAGTTTCAAACTCGGTTCCGACACCGCGGTATTTTGTGTGTTTAAGCCCTATATCTATCAGGCGGTTACGCAAGGCAAGAAAACCGTATTTTCTTATTTCAAGAACATTGGGATAGACCCGTATATTATTTTTAGCTTTGAATTTATCGTGTATGATCAATAATCTTAAGGGGGAGAAGTAGCGAAAATAAATATCCCCGAAAGAAAAATCCCCTCTTTCCGGAGGCGTAATATGATAAGTAAATGAACCGGAGGAGTCGGGCGGGACAGAAAAGATATTGGGACCTTTTATTACTTCAAAGTCGGGAGGTGTTTCATCTTCCACTGTAAACTCAAGCAAAGCGGTTGAGTTATTCTTAATCTTTATCGTGACCGGGTTTTTTCCTCCGAGAGAAAGCCGTTCTTCAACTATACGTTCGGCCGAAAGACTCTTGCTATGCGGTGTCAGAAGCAGATCAAAAAACACAATCAGTAAAAGAAGCGCGTCATAAAAAAGAAGTAAACTTGTTCCGAGTCCTTCTCCTGCCAGAAGGAGGAGAATACCTGCAGCAACAAAGACGACAAGACGCGGAGAAGGAAGAAGCTTTAAGATCATCTTGGGACTTCCACTGAGCAGAGGATATCTGAAAGGACTGTTTCCGTATTAATGCCTTCCACTTCGGCATCAGGTTTTATCATAATCCTGTGCCCGAGTACGAATCTGGAGGCGAATTTTATATCATCCGGGGTTAAGAAAGCGCTTCCGCGCAAGGCTGCAAAACCTTTTGAGGCGCTTAAGAGCATTACTCCTGCCCTCGGACTGGCGCCCAGTGCCAGGTCGGAATGCATTCTGGTCTTCTCCAGGATCTTAACTATATATTCAAAGAGGGATTCCTCAACTTTGATTTTGTTAAGTTCTGTGTGAAGGTCTTTAAAGAGGGTCCTGTCTATAACTTTCTTTATGCCTGACAGATTAAGTTCTCTGGGGTTAAAACCGGCATGATGTTTTTTAAGAATATCTTTTTCCATATTTTCTGCCGGATAACCGATGGTTATTTTAAACAAAAACCGGTCCAGCTGAGCTTCAGGAAGAGGATAAGTTCCTTCATATTCTATCGGGTTGGAGGTTGCGAAAACAATAAAGGGTTCGTCAAAACCATGTCTTACTCCATCAATTGTTACCTGATGTTCTTCCATAGCTTCGAGAAGCGCGGATTGCGTCTTGGGCGGAGTCCGGTTGATCTCATCAGCAAGAAGAAAGTTGGTGAAGATGGGGCCTTTTTTTAAAGTAAAGCATTTTGAGTTCTCGTCATAAATCGAGGTTCCGAGCACATCGGAAGGCATCAGGTCCGGAGTAAATTGAATACGCTTGAAATCACAATCCGATGCCATGGAGAGAGCTTTTACAAGCAGTGTCTTAGCTGTTCCCGGAACCCCTTCCAGCAGAACGTGACCTCCGCACACAAGAGCGACCAGCAAAGGATCTATTATTTTATCCTGACCTACAATTACTTTTTTGATCTCTTCTCTTGCTGCAACACAAAAATCACCTATTTTTGTTTTTGATTCTGTCATTTATTTTGACCTCCCTTTTTAATTCTTCCATTTCTCTGGCATATTTAATAAGCTGGATATTTGTAACCTGAAGGAAATTTGAATCGGTTAAATAATACATTATTCTGGTGTTTTTAACAGGTGCGCGTTTTTTTACCGCGTCAAGTAATCCGGTGTCCAAAATATTTGTTTTTCTAAAATAGGAAGAGATCTCCGCTTTAAAATTCTTTCTTAGCAGATTAAGTACCAAAAGAGAAGCTTTTGCTGACATAAAAAGGTTTCCCATGGAGATTACATATTCGATAACCGAGCGTTTTCCGGATTTATCCAAAGTTACAGCCGGACGTTTCCTTCTGCCCCTTTGGTAAAGAAATAATACGCCTGCCAGTAAAAGCTGAAGAAAGAGGAGTCTTACGGACAGGGAACGCTTAAGCTCTGTAAAAGGGTCAAGAGAGCTTTCAAAACCGTTGTGATATTCTTCAAAGTAAACGGGACCCTGCAGATCAAGGATAAAATTGTAAAGGAATATTGCATTATCGCTTCGTTCTATATTTGAGTTAATCATGAGGCCTGCCGCAGAACTCAGGTATACGGTTCCTTTTCCCGAGGTAAAAGACACCATCACACTATTTTGTTCCAGCACCAGTACCGGATCAAGCGTTGGACCCTTACTTCCGGATTTAAAATATAAAGGGGCTTTTGCTTCCAGCCGTTTTACTTCATTATTGAAAAGCACCGGTGTAAGTTCAGGATTGTCCGGTTTTTTGGAAAAACGCTCAACGGACACATTAAACTCCGAGAGAAGATTATCGGTCTTATTCTGTAAAAGGCCGTCATTAAAATAGACCAGAGTGCTACCGGCATCTACCCACACTTTGATGGTTTTGGCCTCTTCTTTTGAAAAACTTCTTCCCGGGTTTATTAAAAGCAGGGAGCCTCTTTTTCCCTTGAGATAATAAGGTTTTTCCTGAAAACGCGAAACTTTCTGATTTGTATTTTCCAGCAGGAGATAAAAGGCTTTTGTGCCTTTGGGATCGGAGTTGTAAGAGGAATTTGAGAAATTCTCCGGCTCTTTAACAGTAGCAAAAGTTATTAATAGACCTGCTAAAAAAACAAACCCGAGTAATATTTGAATACGGTATTTTTTCAAGAGAATCCGCCTTTTAGCTTTAAAAATTCCTTTTGTATCTCTGCAGTGTCAGCTTCTGTAGCAAGAGATAATCCATACCAGATATTCTCGAAAGTCCTGACTATATTTTCAAGAGGTTCGTTTATCCCGGGTTTGCCGGAAGTTTCCCTCAGGTATTCCAGGTCTGTTTTATAGACGGCAAATTCCAGCCGGTTCTTTTCATGCAGGAAGAGTAGTGCGGAAAAATAACCATACCTTACGGCATTCTTATAGTCCTTTTTTTCAACGGCGTTATTAGCAAGTGTTTCGTAAGAGCTTGAGGTCAGGTCTTTTTCCTGTATTATCATACCCTGTTCGGTCTTCTCTTCTTTTCTTATTTTTTTTACGAAAAAATAGTAGATAACGCCGAAAAAGAAAATAAGAATTAATAATAACAGGAAAATAGCGGCTGTTTGCGCGGAACTTTTGGTTGTCAGAAGATGGAAAATATTCCGCAGTATTTCTGCGAACTTTGCCAGGATAATCGGGATTATCGGGAATTCCGCGAATAATATTTTTAGTAAAGACTCGGATTTATTCTTAAGCCGGTTGAATTCTTTTCCGGCAAGTATGTTCCTGAGAGTCCTCTTTATTTTTCCCGGGGACATCTGCTGTTTTTTTGCCGGTGTTTCTTCCGGACTTTCATTGCTTACTAAAGGCTTAAATTCTGTTTTTTCCAGAGCAAAAACAGGATTGAAAAGCAGCAGCGGCAAAAGGAGAAGAAGCGCCGCTTTTTTCATTTAACCGGTACGCTTCCTTGCTCATCGGAAACAGAGGAAGCCAGCATTTGAATATCAAACCCCTCTTTCTTAATTCTCATATTGTAATAAAAAAGAGTGTAAGCTGTGAGCATCAAAGGTGTTACTACTATTGCGGAAAGTACTTGTATGGTAAAGGTCATGGAAACCATAAGTATCCCGGTCGGGGCCAACGGTGTTGCGCCCGCGCTGTGGTGTAAGGCCGCATAAATTATCATGGGAAGCAGGATAACCCCGTAAATAGCATAGGAAATAATCCCGACAACGAAACCGGCAGTCATCAAATTACCAAAATTCTTTTTCATAAGGATCTGGCTTCTTTCAAGAGCCGGCTTACCATAGGTGCCTTCAATGGCTATTATTTGAGGCACCAGAGCATATCTGAAAAGGAAGATGAATCCGGGGATTATCAAACACAAGAAACCGAGAAATATCATTAACCCGGAATGTATTAAGGTTCCAATCATCTTCCGGAATTTCATGTGATCAAAATGTTTAAAAGTGGTGAGCAGGGTTACTTTCTTTCCGAGATAACCGTCAGAGATGGTCCGGGCAAGCAAGAAATTTATTACAGGCATCACCAACAGAGTAAGTATAATTGATATAAAAGAAGATGCAATTTTCCCGTAAGGGCCTTCAAAAAAACCGGTAGCAGTATTAACAATTATTATAGGGAGATTTAAAACAGCGAATATTTGAACAAAGACCAGAAAATGCTTTCTGTAGATTTTAAATGTTTCATCAAGCAGTTCCCCCAGTTTCATTGGCAGAAATACCTTCTTTACTTCTTCCATAAGATCCTCCGGATATCAATAATTTGAGTACTTGTTTATTTTATATGTTTTTGATACACAGGTCAAGTTGAAATACCGGTGGTGAAATACTGCGGAATATATGCTAAAATAATCATTATGCAAAACGATGAAGCGAAAGTTCTGACACCTGAAAATGTGGAATACTCCTATGAATTGGCAGGAATAGGTTCAAGACTTCTTGCGGCAGTTTACGATTTCTGTGTGCAAGTTCTTGTTTTAACCGGCATTATGCTTTTGCTTGTACTCGCTTCTGTGGTTTCCGGACTGGGAACCGGTATTGGCAACTATGGTGAATGGACGGGGTATATACTTATTGGTCTTGCAATAATAGTTGTTTTTATGATCTTTTGGGGCTATTTCATTTTTTTTGAAATAATCTGGGATGGACAGAGTCCCGGAAAACGGCACGCCCGGATACGTGTAGTTAAAGACGGGGGGTATCCCGTAAGTTTTTATGCTTCTTTAGTAAGAAATCTCTTTAGAATAATAGATTTTATGCCTTTTATGTACGGCATTGGAGTTGTTTCTATGTCAGTGAACAAACATTGTAAAAGGCTGGGAGACCTGACGGCCGGAACCATCGTTGTCAAGGAGGGATTTGCAAAGGTTCCTGAAGTAGTGACAGAGAATATGCCTTTGAGCTATACACCGGATAAAGTGATTATTAATCTCGACAAAATAACTCCCGAAGATTACGATGTTATCCGCCAGTATTTACAAAGGCGGTATGAAATAGAAAATGAAACTGCCAGAAAAAATCTTGCCGATATGCTTGCTGCAAAATATCTAAAGAGACTTGAAATGTCCGGACACCCTTTTGAGACCGGCGATATATTCCTGAAAGCAATCGCAATTCAGTATCAGGAGAGATTCCGTTCGAAATAATTTATCCCCGGGCTGATTTAAAAAGAGGAAACAAATGTTCAAAAAGAACTCCCTTCTGGAGATGTTAATAGTAGATTTTCTTTTGTTTTTTCTTCTGGTTCTTGTGCATGGAGTAATAATTTATATTTCCGGCAGTAATCTGCAGACTAGTCTGAATAAAGCCAAAAGTACGGGGCTTTTATATGACTTGGAGGAAGTCCGGGCTAAAGAGGTCTGTAAGGATCTTTCTCCGAAAGAAAATATTGCAGAATTATTAAAATCTTACAGAGCCGAAGGTTGGTGGTCTGCGGCTCTTTGGACTGACGTTTCCCAGAAAAAGATCGAAGGGGATATTGAGTGGAGTAAAGAAGAAAAGAAACTATTCTATAAAGTATCTGGGAAATTTGATAAATACGGAAAAAACAAAGAAGCAATAAAGAATATTTTAAAGAAAAAACAGGGCACTATCAATCTTCTATACAAAATGGCGGACTGCAAAGGTTATTATATGGAATTGGATAAAGAATTTCCGCTTTTTACTCCGATGCCTGAGCTGTTAAAAATAAGGGAAACTGCAGAGTTAATGCAGGTGAAAATGCTTGTTGATATAAGGGAGGGGAAGGAAAACGAAGCATTTGACGACCTGAGAAAAATGTTTCGCTGGAACGAAATGTTGAACTACAGGGCTTCAAGTACTTTATTAGGCAGTATGATCAGAATAGCGGTAAATGGGATCAATCTGGACGTTACAGATAAGTTAATTAAAAACAGCAATTTAAGTAATAATAACCTGGATGAATTGTTGAAACAGCTTATAAAGACTGAAAAATTGGAATATGAAGGCTTGACGTCTTCTTTAAATATGGAAAGACTTCTGCAGCAGGATATAATAAAACGCGGAATAGCCAGCGAGCTTGAAAATAGATCAAAGACGCTTCCGGCAAAAATAATGTACAATGTTTTTATGTATATAATAAAACCGTTAAATAACATAGAAAGAATATTTCAAAACGAATATTTTTATGTTTTAATAAAAAATGCAAAACAACCGGTCTTTACCCTCGAAAAGGAAATAAAAATCCCCCGGTATTTCATTATGTCGAATATTCTTCTTCCTGATATGCTAAAGATAACTAAACAGGCATATATTGAAAGAAATAAAATAAGACTTGCGATAGTTAAGATTCTTTTAAAAATGTATAAGAATAAAATAGGTTTTTATCCTGAAAATCTTTCTGAATTGAAGAATGCAGCGGGGTACGATGTTCCCTCTGACATCATGAAGGGAGGCGATTTTTACTATAAAAAGATGGATAAAACATATGAGCTAAAAACCCTATACGAGGAAAAATAGACGAAATAGAGATGTATTTGTACTACGGAATGTACCAGGCTGCAGGCCGTCCGCCAATTATATAGGGCGGATCTTTCGAAGAGATGTTGGAGGGCTTGAGGTTTGGATGGTTAGCAAAAGAATCAAAACAATAGTAACGGGTAGAGGGTCCTCCAATGCTTTGGAGAGATCTCGCCATAAGGCGGATTACGAGTTACGGGTTTTATTGTAATGTGGCATATAAATCAACATATTTAAAAATATGATAATAACACATTAATGTAAGACGTTATGGACTTTTATAGACCTTTACAGACTTTTATGGACTGAATTTTGCCTTTACTGCTGGAATCATCCACGAAAAACAGGTAAAATGAAGAATGTTTAGTAAAAAAGTAAACCGCATCTTCTACTATATCTTTATCCTGCTTTCCGTTGTTCTTTTTGCGGAGAAGTTTCTTTTTAAGACTTTATTAATAAAAAATCAGGGGTACATTGATTTTACTTCGTATTATATTGCTGCCGATGCCATAAAACAAAAAGGTTCTCCGTATGATTCGATAGATATCCGGGATAATCATATAATGAATATTATAAAGTCCGCGGATTTAAAGAGAATGGGGATAGATTTTCAGGTACCGGAAAAATTCGCCTATACGTATCCTCCGCTTTTGTCAATCCTGCTGGTCCCGTTAACCGTTTTTAAATATCCTTCCGCGTTAATTATATGGAATATACTGAATTTAATGTTTTTTGCTCTGGCAGTGTATTTTTCTTTCCGGATATTAAACGGAAGGTTTTTGGAAATAATAACGGCGCTGACGCTTCTTTTGTTTTTTGGCTCCATGCCTTCGTATGAAACCTTCAGCCTGGGACAGGTTAACTTCCTGGTTTACGCGCTTTGCCTTCTTGCTTTTCTGCTGGAAGAGAGAGGGAATAGTAAATTATCCGCCTTCTCTCTTGCTTTTGCTTCTGTTTTAAAAATTACTCCGGCAGTTCTTCTTCTTTACTTTTTGTTTTTTACGGAGAAAAAAAGATATATATTTTACTTTTTTGCTTTTGGTGCAGGATTACTTTTATTAAGCGGAGCTTTTATCGGACTTCCAAGTCTTTATCATTATCTTACCTATATATTCCCAAAACTTGCAGGATCCTATCTTTTGGATAACAACAAAGCGCTTATATCTTTATTTAGCAGGGTGTTTCTGGAAAATCCGATGGTGACTCCGCTTTTTATTTCCAGGATAGCGGCAAATACTTCAGCTGTTATAATTGCAATATCTCTCATAACTGTTTCCGGAGTTATCCTTAAGCGGGCAAAAAAAGTTTTAAGTTATGAGAGCAGAGTGCTGGCATTTTCCGCGACACTGGTATTCTCTCTTCTCCTCCAGACTTTGCTGGAAATTCACCATTTAATCTACGCTTTTCTGCCGCTCTTAGCCGTGATTTACTATTCAAAATTCAAACCGGGAATAAAAGCCGTTATTTTTATCATACTTATTATGCTCTTAAACACCCGGGGTTGGAACGCTATGGCGCATTTTGGAAACGCATGGTGGACAATCTTCCTGACCGCTCCGCAAATACTGGGACTTATTTTACTTTTCATTCTGCTATATAAAGAGATAAATATTCAAAAAGCATGAAAATATAACTATTTTCCATCATGTCTGAAATCATATTGATTTTTGGATCAAGTGGTACAATAATTTAAGAAGATATTTTAAAAGTATAGGAAAGTATAAAAGAGATTTTACGAGAGCTGATTAGGATTTAGTTCAAACTTTGTCAGTGTCCACCTTCGGTGAGATCTCGCCAAAGGCGGAGAATCCAAAAGCTTTGTAATCTCATCGAAAGATCCGCCAATTATGTGAGGCGGATCGTCGAGAGATCCGCCCAATATAACTGGCGGAAGTGGAATCTTTTTTAAAGAGATAAAATTACCCTAAGGAGGTAAATTTATGAAGAAACTCGTATTGTTTGTATTACCGCTTATTGCTGCTGCAATGTTATTTAGCGGAATGGGAAAGAAACCGTCAGTGGAGGAAGAGTCAACTCTTGCACAAACCATGAAATGTTCAGAATGTTCCAAAGATTGCAAGGTCTGCGCGAAGGACATGAAGAATTGCGGAAAAGAAGGGTGCACTTGCAGGGTTGTGGATTGTAATCCCGGAATGAAATGCTGCATGAATTGCAAGGATTGTAAACTTTGCGCGAAAGACATGAAAAACTGCGGGAAAGAAGGTTGTACCTGCATGAAAATGGATATGAAAGACATGAAGGGGATGAAACACGAAAAGATGAAAGGTAAAAAATCAGATACTACTGCAAAGCTATTTGTCAGAAAGCCTACGAAAGAAGAGCTTGGTAAAGAAGCTACGTGTCCGGTAATGACAGATGAAACTTTTAAAGTATCTGTTGTTACCCCTGTGATTGACTATAAAGGTAAAGCCTATTACATGTGCTGCGACGGCTGCCCTCAGAAATTTATAGCAAATCCGGAAAAGTACGTAAAATAAAGAATAAGTCAGATAATCAAGAGCCCTGCCGGTTGAAACCTTCTGCCGGCGGGGCAATTATCAGTTACATCCCGAAACACGACCCTAAAAACAAAGTAGAACTATTCAAATTAGAACCTTCATGTCTATTGCATAATCAGTGGAATCCCGTAGGTTTGCAATCTCATCTAAAGATCCGCCTAACATAATTGGCGGAGGTGGAATCGAACCCGAAATCCCACAAACCCTTAATATTATGTAAGCCAATAATGACATGCTTTCTACTTCGGATTTCGGGTGGTTTTAATTATTGACTTTACGTCCAGCCTGTTTTACAATGATATCCTGGTTTAAATTATTTGTTTTTTGCTTAACAGCAAAGGAAGGTTGATATGAAAAATACAGGTACGCTGGTTGTTTCAACTTTCGCTTTTATCAGTATATTATCTGCGGGGGCTCTGGCGGAAGAAAATAAAGGCGTTGCTGAAGAAAAAAAAGAGATAACAAAAGAAGTAATAGCAGTTACTCCGGAACGTACTATTGTTACACCTGAAGCTGTAGTTGTTACTTCTGAAGTTAAAAAAGCAGTAGAGGAGAACAAGATGGCAAAGACAGAAGTGAAAAAAGGCGATAAAATAGAGGTGGAATATGAAGGAAGATTAAAAGATGGAACGGTATTTGACAGTTCAAAAGGCCGCGCGCCTCTTGCTTTTGAAGTTGGAGCCGGTCGGATGATCAAGGGATTTGACAACGGGGTCCTCGGGATGAAGCTTAATGAAGAAAAAACAATTGATATTAAAGCAGAAGATGCTTATGGCAAGAGGGATGAGAAGATGCTTCAGTCTGTGGAAAAAAGCTTCTTTCCTAAAGATTATAAACTTGAAAAAGGCGCTAAAGTCGGGCTTACACATAAAAGCGGCGAGCCTATGCAGGCGGTAATTGCAGATATTACTGTGGATAAAGTAGTTTTGGATTTTAATCATTTTCTTGCCGGTAAAGACCTGATCTTTAAAGTAAAAGTACTAAGCATCAAGTAGTTCCAAATAGTTGTTTTAGTTTGTAGCTTTTGTTTGTATCAGTGGAATCAAAAAGCTTTGCAATCTCATCAAAAGATCCGCCTGATATAACTGGCGGATGTGGAATCTTTTTAGTTGGAGGAAAAAATGCCGGAATCATTAATACTCACCCCTAAAGAGATAAATGATACTTTAGTCGGGATAGGCAAGAAAAAAGCAGGAATGAACATATATGAGCTTTTTATGTATGCAATTCTTGCAGGAATATACATAGCTCTTGGCGCGATTAGCGCCGCTGTTATTTTCTCCTATACTCTGGATGCGGGCCTTGCCAGGTTTTTAGCGGGAGTAGTCTTTTCCACAGGGCTTATTCTTGTTCTCTTGGCCGGGGCAGAGCTTTTTACCGGAAACATGCTCATGACTGCGGGGCTGATAGAAAAAAAATTCTTTTTTATGCATATCATGAGAAATTGGGCTATCGTATGGCTTGGTAATTTTGCAGGCTCTCTCCTTGTTGTATTTTTGCTTTACGGCTCGGGATATTTTTCTGACGGCGAATCGGTTTCAAAGTTAGGCGAAACACTTATTAAGATCTCGGATAATAAACTGGCTCTTTTATTTTGGCCGGCGTTCTTTCGCGGGATTCTTTGTAACATTCTGGTATGCCTGGCAGTCGTAATAAGTCTGTCTTCTGTTTCTACGGAAGGAAAGATTCTTGCGGTAGTTTTCCCGATAACGGCCTTTATTATAAGCGGTTATGAACATTCCGTTGCAAATATGTTGTTTTTACCTGCAGGACTTTTGGCAAAAGGTACTTTTTTTGATATCTCCAACCTGGCTGCGATGTTTAGTAATCTGATACCGGTAACGCTCGGGAATATTGTAGGCGGCGTCATAATCATTTTACTCCACCCAAAATCATTTAAAAGATTAAAGGATTTCCTTGCTTCCGGAAGTAAATCTTAAAAATAAGTATTTGTAATGTTTTCACAGAGCTTACTCACCGGAGTCCTGTAGTTTTGCAAACCCTGTCCGTCCTCCGCTTTTGCTAACTTCAAATCTTCTAAACATCCAATCTTCAGTGGATTTAGTTGGCAGCGATTCCGCAACTATAATAAATAGCCCTATAAAAACCTGTATATACCCTGAGAAAAACGATTATTACCTGTTTAAGCAAAT